>NZ_SCNZ01000022.1:0-132567 GCF_005502655.1 Burkholderia sp. 4NA327C6
CTCGTGGCTGAAGCCGCCGTGGTCGGCCGTCCGGACGATACGACGGGCGAAGCGGTGGTCGCGTTCGTGGTGCTGAAGCGTTCGCGTCCGGAAGGCGAGGAAGCGGCGGCGCTGGCGAAGACGCTGCGCGACTGGGTCGGCAAGCAGATCGGGCCGATCGCGAAGCCGAAGGACATCCGCTTCGGCGACAACCTGCCGAAGACGCGCTCGGGCAAGATCATGCGGCGCCTGCTGCGTTCGCTCGCGAAGGGTGAAGCGATCACGCAGGACACGTCCACGCTCGAGAATCCGGCCATCCTCGAGCAGCTCGCCGAAGTGCGCTGATCGTACCGGTTGCGCATCACGCGCACGAGCCCCTGCGCGGCAATCCCGATTGCCCGCGCAGGGGCTTTTTGTTACATAACGGCATGACCGTTCCGACCCGTCCCGCGCCTGCCGCGCCACCTCCCGTTCCCGAGCCGCTCGCGCGTGCCCACGCACGCTACTGGCGCTTCAACGTCGCGCTGATCGCGGTGCTGATGGTGATCGGCTTTTCGGTATCGTTCATCGTGCCGTTCTTCGGGCCCGCGCTCGCAGGGATCCGATTCGCCGGGTTCAGCCTGCCGTTCTACGTCGGCGCGCAGGGCGCGATTCTCGTGTACCTCGTGCTGATCGTCGTCTACATCGGCTTGATGCAGCGCGCGGACCGCACGCTGCGCCGTGCGTACGACGATCATGCGGCACGCGCCGGCCTTGCGAACGGCGGGCGCTGATTCATGCTGACGCGCCGACTGATCCGCGCCTATGCGCTCTACACGCTCGGGTTCCTCGGGTTCGTGCTGCTGATGTGGCGGATCGAGCGGGCCACCGGCTCCGGCGTCTGGATCGGCTACGTGTTCCTGTTCGTGCCGATCGCCGTCTATGCGGTGATTGGGCTGCTGTCGCGCACGTCCGATCTCGTCGAATACTACGTGGCCGGGCGGCGCGTGCCGTCTGCCTTCAACGGGATGGCGACCGCGGCCGACTGGCTGTCGGCCGCATCGTTCATCGGCCTGGCCGGATCGCTCTACGCGACCGGCTACGATGCGCTCGCCTACGTGATGGGCTGGACGGGCGGGTTCTGCCTCGTCGCGTTCCTGCTCGCGCCGTATGTGCGCAAGCTCGCGCGTTACACGATTCCCGATTTTCTCGGCACGCGCTTTTCGAGCACGGCCGTGCGTGCGCTGGCGGCCGGCGCGGCGATCCTGTGTTCGTTCGTGTACCTGGTCGCGCAGATCCAGGGGATCGGCCTGATCGCGACGCGCTTCATCGGCGTCGATTTCGCGATCGGGATCTTCTGCGGGCTCGCGGGCATTCTCGTGTGCTCGTTCCTCGGCGGAATGCGCGCGGTCACGTGGACCCAGGTCGCGCAGTACATCATCCTGATCAGCGCGATCCTGATCCCGGTGTCGCTGATCGCGATGAAGAACGGGCTCGGCCCCGTGCCGCAGTTCAATTACGGCAAGCTGATGGAGCGCGTCGCGGCGCGTGAGGCGCAGGTGCGCGATGCGCGCGACGAGCAGCAGGTGCGTGACGCGTATCGCCGGCAAGCCGCGGATATCCAGACGCGGCTCGACCGGCTGCCGGCGTCCTATGCGGATGCGCGCCGGCATCTCGTCGACCAGCTTGCGGACCTGCGGCGCCACAACGGGCCGCTGCGCGAGATCAGCCAGCGCGAGCGCGAACTGGCCGATTTCCCGCGCGATCCGGCGGCGGCGCGTGTCGCGTGGACGCAGATCCGCGACGATCTGTTGGCGCGGGCCGAGCCGCCCGTGCCGATGCACGAGCCGTTTCCCGCTGCGAGCGACGACGAACGCAAGCCGCGCGAGCGGAATTTCCTTGCGCTGCTGCTGTGCCTTTCGTTGGGTACGGCGAGCCTGCCGCACATCCTGACGCGCTACAACACGACCACGTCCGTCGCGTCGGCGCGGCGCTCGGTCGGGTGGACCTTGTTCTTCATCGCGCTGTTCTACCTGAGCGTGCCGGTGCTCGCGGTGCTGATCAAGTACGAGATCCTCGCGAACCTCGTCGGGCGGCCGTTCGCCGAATTGCCGGCGTGGGTCACGCAATGGCATCACTTCGAGCCCGACCTGATCAGCGTCGTCGAGGTGATTCGCGACGGCATCGTGCACTGGTCGGAAATCCAGATGCAGCCGGACATGGTCGTGCTGGCCGCGCCGGAGATCGCCGGGCTGCCGTATGTCGTATCGGGGCTGATCGCGGCCGGTGCGCTTGCCGCGGCGCTGTCGACGGCGGACGGGTTGCTGCTGACGATTGCGAACGCGCTGTCGCACGACGTTTACTACTGCATGGTCGCGCCCGATGCGTCGAGCCAGCGGCGCGTGACGATCTCTAAGGTGCTGCTGCTCGGGGTCGCGCTGTTCGCGTCGTATGTCGCATCGCTCAATACCGGGAAGATCCTGTTTCTCGTCGGTGCCGCGTTCTCGCTGGCGGCCTCGAGCTTCTTTCCGGTGCTCGTGCTCGGCGTGTTCTGGAAGCGCACGACGACGCGTGGCGCGATCGCGGGGATGGTGACGGGATTGACGGTGTGCGTGTACTACATCGTGTCGACGTATCCGTACTTCACGCAACTGACGGGGTTCGCGGGCCGCACGTGGTTCGGGATCGAGCCGATCAGTTCGGGGGTGTTCGGGGTGCCGGCGGGGTTCGCGGTGGCGATCGTCGTGAGTCTGTTTGACCGGAAGCCGGATGAATATACGCGGGCGCTGGTGGATTACATCCGGCATCCGTGACGCGGGGCGCCGCGGGAGGACCCGGCGCGTGACGGCGCGGTAAAAAGAAAAGCCCCTTAATCCGGGGGATCAAGGGGCTTCATGCATTCTGGCGGAGAGAGGGGGATTCGAACCCCCGATAGGCGATTAACCTATACACGCTTTCCAGGCGTGCGACTTAAACCACTCATCCATCTCTCCGGAAGACCGAGAGTATAGCAAACTCTGGCGGCAATCCGCCACTCCGTCCGACGATCCATGCAAATCGGACGGGTCGCGGGGGCGGCGGCCCGCCAGGCAACCGTTGAGCGGGCGGTCGCGCCGTCGTGCGATCATGCTCCGTCCGCCTGCATTTTCAGCCCTTCGTTCAACGGGAACGCCGCGCCATGTCGCTGTCCGCCTTGCTCGCTTTTGCCCTGATCCTGTCCGTCGGCGTCGCGACGCCCGGTCCGACCGTGTTGCTCGCGATGAGCAACGGCTCGCGGTACGGATTGCGTCACGCGATGGTCGGCATGCTGGGTGCCGTCACGGCCGATGTCGTGCTCGTTGCGCTGGTCGGGTGCGGCCTCGGGATGCTGCTCGACGCGTCGGAAACGGCATTCATCACGCTGAAGCTGGCCGGCGCGGCATGGCTTGCCTATGTCGGCGTGCGGATGCTGCTGCCGTCCGGCGGTTCCGCCGCTGCGCAGGCGCTCGATCACGCGACGCCCGATCGCCGGACCGCGTTCCTGAAGAGCTTTTTCGTCGCGATGAGCAACCCGAAGTACTACCTGTTCATGTCCGCGCTGCTGCCGCAGTTCGTCGACCGGTCGCACGCGATCGCGCCGCAGTACGCGATCCTCGCGGCGACGATCGTTGCGATCGACGTCGTCGGGATGACCGGCTATGCACTGCTCGGCGTGCATTCGGTGCGCGTGTGGAAGGCCGCGGGGGAGAAGTGGCTGAACCGGGTCAGCGGGTCGCTGCTGTTGATGCTCGCGGGCTACGTCGCGCTGTATCGCAAGGCCGCGAACTGACGCGGCGATGCTTCGGGAACATACCCGTCGCCAACCGGCCCGGCGATGAAGCCGATCGAGCGCTTCACGCTCGAGACGCACGACGGGCCGTATGAAACGTGGCCGTCGCGCACGCATGCGCGCGTGAACGGCAAACGTTGCGGCCTCACCGTTTCCGGCTATGTACTGCTACGCCAGTTCGAGACGCCGGACGCCTATCTGCTCGTCACCGACTACGACTGCCTGTTCGAGGAGGCCATCACGTTCACGCTCGTGTCGAAGGATCCGCTGAAGGCACTCGCACAGCGCACGGTCGGCGCGATGTACACGTCGTGCCATCTGGACGCCATGACGTGGGCCGACGACCGGCATTTCAGCGCGACGTTCGTGGGCATCGAAGGACGGTGGGATTTCACGATTCGTGACCGATCGGTTCCGTTCATCCTGCCTCGGCTCGGGATGAATTACGTGCAGCCTCGATAACGAGCGACCGGCATTTGCGTGCGTCCCGCCCACGCATGTACGCCGTCGGAAGCCCGCCGGAACATCGGGTTTCATTTATCTTTCGCATTGATCAGACATGTAAGTTTCGACGTGTTTGAATCTTGCGTGGGCCGCCTGCGTCGCGGCAGGAACGGCGGCGGCCGGGCTTCGTTTCGATCCATCACATTACAAAATGAATGGTAATTGAAAGAATTCATTCCCTTGACGCAAGGCGCTCGAGCCATTTATTGTCCGTCTGCCGCCCGTGAGAGAGCACGACGGCAATCGCGGATGCGCGCTTCGCGCGCATGACAACACGCAGCAGAAAGCAGAAAAGGAAACGTGGTAGCCACATGAAGCCGCTATTCGACGACAAGAACTCCGATGCGGTCAGCGATCGTCCTTCCACCCCGTCTTCGTCACCCGTCACAGTGCCTGCCGCCGCCGTCGCCATGCCGGCAGCACGCGCGGCGGAGAACGTCCGCCTGATCACCGTCGACGAGATCGACCAGCTCGGCGCGACGCAGGGCACGCGGATCGCGGCTTTCTCCCAGCAGATTCTCGCCAGCGTCCGCGCGTCGGACGCCGACCAGTTCGGCGACAAGCTCAACGAACTGATCGCGACCGCGAAGGGGCTCGACCCGCGCGGCGCCGACAAGGGCGGGCTGCTCACGCAGGTCACGCGGCTGTTCCGCTCGACCAAGGAGAAGCTGCTGTCGCAATACGAGTCGGTGAGCAAGCGGATGGATACGCTCGTCGTCGAGCTCGAGAACCATGCGCAGCGCCAGAAGGCCGGCATCGACGAGCTCGAGCGGATGTACAACGACAACTACGCGCTGCACCAGGAGCTCGCGCAGTCGAAGGCGCACGGCGAGACGGCGCTCGCGGCGCTGCGTGCGCATCTCTCGGCCGGCCAGCAGCCGGTGGACGACGCGTTTGCCGCACAGCGCCTGCTCGACGTGAAGCGCAAGGTCGACGCGCTCGAAAGCAAGCTCGACGACCTCGACCGCGCGATGCTGATGTCGAAGCAGCTCGCGCCGCAGATCCGGATGGAGCAGGACCAGAAACGCACGCTGACGTCGAAGTTCATGACGATCAAGACCGTGCTGATCCCCGCGTGGACCAACGCGTTCGCGCTCTACCTCGAACAGCTCAGCACGAAGCGCGCGGCGGCGCTCGCGAATGCGACGTACGACGCGGCCGACGAGGCGATCCGCGCGCAGGCCGACCTGAACCGCCAGAACGCGCAGGAAGTCGCGAAGCTGGGCCAGCGCCCGGTGATCTCGACCGACACGTTCGAATATGCGCAGCAGCAGCTGTTCGGCGCGTTCGACGACATCACGCAGATCATCGCCGACGGCCGCCGCCAGCGCGAGCAGGACGCGCCGCGCCTGCGCCAGCTCGAACAGGACCTGATCACCCGATTCGCTCCGAAGCACAACTGAAAGAACCGAGAGAACACCGCATGATTACGCTTGAGAAACGCGCGGCGAAGGTCGCGATCGTCCTCGAAAAACGCCAGATCCTGAAGCCGCCCGTCGTGCGCGTCGGCGCGGCGCTCGACATCTCCGGCTCGGCGAAGCCGCTGTACCAGTCGGGCGTGATCCAGGACACGCACGACCGGATTCTCGGCATCGCATTGAAGTTCGACGACAACGGCGAAGTCGATACGTGGACCTTCACCGAAGGCTACGACCGCCTGCCGACCGCAACGCCGGACAACTACGGCTCGTACATCTCCGATCACGTGCTCGAAGCGCGGATCGACAAGTGGGGCGGCACGCAGTACGCGCCGGTGATGAACGACATCGTCGACTTCTTCTTCCGTGCGCCGGAGCCGTCGCCGAAGCGCGAAGCGAAGCGCGGCTTCCTGAGCCGGCTGTTCGGCGGAGCGGACGAGACGCCGGCGCCGGCGCCGGCGGCTTCCGCGCCGGTCAACGGCCACCTGCCCGCATGGGTGCTGTTCGTCACCGACGGCCAGAACCCGAAGAACGACCGCAAGCGCGTGCGCCAGCTGCTCGCCGAGTCGCAGCACTACCCGCTGTACTGGTCGCTCGTCGGCGTCGGCGATCCGAGTGAATTCGGCTTCCTCGCGGAAGTCGCGGACGAGATGCCGAACGTCGGCTTCCTGCATCTCGAATCGCTCGACGTCAGCGACGAACAGATCTACGAACAACTGATCACGCAGGAATTCTGCGACTGGGTGCGCGCGAAGTAAGCGCAGCCCGCACGCCTTTTATCCCGAACTCGATTACCCCCATCATGTTGAAAGACTTCAAGATCCCGTTGTCGCTCACGGTGCTCGCGCTGATCGCGGCCTATCTCCTCGGCGGCGTGAAGGACATGCTGATCGTCGCGGTCCTGTCGGTGCTCGAAATCTCGTTGTCGCTTGACAACGCGGTCGTCAACGCCTCGGTGCTCAAGAACTGGTCTGAGAAGTGGCGCAACCGCTTCATGGTGTTCGGCCTGCCGGTCGCGGTGTTCGGCATGCGGCTCGTGTTCCCGCTGCTGATCGTCGCGGTGATCGGCCACATCGGCATGTGGGACGCGCTGAAGCTCGCGATCGAGTCGCCGGAGCAGTACGCGTCGATCCTCACGTCCGCGCATCACCAGGTATCCGCATTCGGCGGCGCATTCCTGCTGATGGTGTTCTTCAAGTTCATGCTCGACACCGAGAAGGACGAGCACTGGATCGGCTTCCTGGAAGGCCCGATGAGCCACCTCGGCCGCATCACGGCGCTGGAAGTGGCGCTGACGCTCGCCATCATCATCGTCGCGTCGCTGTACGTGCCGGCGGTCGAGCAGGTGGCCTTCCTGCTCGCGGGGGCGTTTGGCGTGATCAGCTTCGTGATCGCGCACGGCATCGGCGACCTGATCGGCGGCGAGGAGACGGGGACGCGCGTGGTGCGCGAAGGCGTCGCCGGTTTCATGTATCTCGAAGTGCTCGATTCGTCGTTCAGCTTCGATGGCGTGATCGGCGCATTCGCGCTGTCGAACAACATCTTCCTGATCGCGCTGGGCCTTGGCGTCGGTGCGGCCTATATCCGGGAAATGACGCTCGTGCTGCTGAAGAAGGGCACGCTCGCGCAATACCGTTACCTCGAACACGGCGCCTTCTGGGCGATCGGTGCGCTCGCGACGATCATGTTCCTCGGCGTGAAGTTCGAGGTGCCCGAGGTCATCACCGGCCTGGTCGGTGCGGCAATGATCGCCGCGGCCGTGTGGTCGTCGATCGTCGTGCAACGCAAGGAAGACCGGACTGCCGTGGCGGGCGAGTGACCTCGCGTCACGTTCGGGTCGAACACCATCAACGAGGGGCCGCGCAGGGCGGCCCGGCATTGCCGCCGGCACAACGGCGGTTCCAGTAGAAGAGGTTCAGATGATCAATTTGTCGAAAGGCGGTCGCGTCAACCTGTCGAAGGAAGCGCCCGGCACGCAGAAGTTCCGCATCGGTCTCGGTTGGGACGCGAACGCGACGGACACGGGTACGGACTTCGATCTCGACGTGTCGGTGTTCCTGTGCAAGTACGACGCGCAGAGCAATCCGAAGCTGATCTCGGATCAGCACTTCGTGTTCTACAACAGCGAAGTGCGTACGATGGAGCGCAAGGACACCTTCATCCAGCCGGGCGACGATTTCCCGAAGCGCGGGATGCCCGCGTCGAAGTGCCTGGGTGTCGTGCATAGCGGCGACAACCGCACGGGCAGCGGCGACGGCGACGACGAGGTGATCTTCATCGACATGACGAAGCTCGCGGCCGACGTCGAGGAAATCTCGGTGGTGGTGACGATCGACCAGGCCGAAGCGCGCCGCCAGAATTTCGGCCAGGTGCGCAACAGCTACATCCAGATCGCCGATGAAGTGTCGGGCGCGGTGATCGCGAAGTACGCGCTCGAGGAAGACTTCTCGATGGAGACGTCGGTGCAGGTCGGCAGCTTCTATCGCCGCGACGGCCACTTCATGTTCAAGGCGGTCGGCGCCGGCTACAACCGCGGCCTGGGCGACTTCGTGCGCGCGTACGGCGGCGCGGTCTGACTGGCGGCAGCCCGGCCGGCGGGATACCGCCGCGCCGGGCGGAAAGCAGCGATGACGAATCCGTCCGACGAGCCGAAGCGGCTCGAGTTCGATACGACGCCCGAGCGCACGCCCGGGCGTCTTGCGTTCGACGCGCCGCCCGCGGCCGCGGCGCCGGTTGCGCGCGGGCCCGAGCGGCCGGCGCCGCAGGCGCTCGACTTCGGGCCCGCGCCTGTGCCGGCGCCCGGTCAGGCCGTGCGCACGGCGCCGGCCGATGCAGTCGGCCGCGCGGTGTTCGGTGAATCGAACCATCCGCAACTCGAAGCGTGCTTCCGCGCCGCGCAGGCCAGCTTTCCGAATCTTTATCCCGACTACGCGCCGCGCATCGAGCGGCATATCCGGCAACTGGTGCCGCTGAAGCTCGCGACGGTTGCGACGATCGGCGACGGCGCGCTGGAGACGGCGGGCAACCTCGTCGAAGCCGTCGCGGCCACGACGCGTGAATTCAACGAACTCGGTGCTGCCGACATGATGGCCGGCATGCTCGCGCAGGCGACGCGCAAGGCCGGGATGTTCGAACGCTGGTTCGGCGCGGCGACGGGCCATGTCGACTACCGTGCGGCGATCGGGGCGCTCAAGCAGTCGCTCGGTTTCTTCCCGCGCCGTACCGAGGAACTCGCCGCGAAGGTCCGCCATGCGGAAGAAAACCTCGTGGTCGTGCTCGCGGCGCTGAGCGCGGTGTCGGACGTCGTGCGCGCGCCGGATGATGCAGGTGTCGAGCGCACGCTGTTCGACCGCCGCAACATCGTCGGGCAGGCCGTGCAGCAGATCCGCATGCAACCCGCGCAATTACGCGGGCTCGACGAGCGCGTGACCGATCTGCTGTCGCGCGCCGATCACCTGATGAACGTCGTGCTGCCGGCGGCGTTGGCGGCGCGGCCGCAGCGCTAAGGGCGCGGCGCGAGAGGAACGAAGGGCACGAACGTGCGCGCTACGACGCGCCTGTTCGCTGCGCAGGCCACGCCGCGCGTCACGCCATTTCACGTGCACCGGCGCGAGTCTGTTATCTTCCGGGGCATCTCATCGCTTTCCCGCCGATTCTCCATGACTGACCGCATCGTTGCCGCATTCGATTTCGACGGCACCATCACGACGACCGACAGCTTTCGCCATTTCGTCCGTTATGCGGTCGGCACGCCGCGCTTCGCGTGGGCCGGGTTGCGCGCGCTGCCGTGGATCGTCGCGATGAAGGCCGGGCTGCTGTCGCGCGGCGACGCGAAGGCGAAGTTCGCATCGTTCGCGTTCGGGCCGGTGCGTGAAGACGCGCTCGATGCGCAGGCGCGCACGTTCGTCGACACCTATCTGCCGAGCCTCGTGCGCCCGGAAATGCTCGAACGCGTCCGCGAGCATCGGGCACGCGGGCACGAAGTCGTGCTGGTGAGCGCGTCGCCGTCGCTGTATCTGGAGAAGTGGGCGAAGACGGCCGGCTTCGATGCGGTGCTCGCGACGCGGCTGGCGTTCGAGCGCGGCACCTTCGCCGGTCGGCTCGACGGCGAGAATTGCTGGGGGCCGCAGAAGGTCGTGCGGCTGCGCGGGTGGTGGGGCAACCGGCCGCCGAAACAGCTGTTCGCGTATGGCGACAGCCGTGGCGACAAGGAAATGGCCGAACTCGCGAACTGGTCGTGGATCCGCGGGCAAGGGCCGATGCCGCCGATCGGCGGTTGAGGCGATGCGTTACGCGTCGGCCGGAGCCTGGCGCGTACCGCGCGCCGGACGATAACCGCCCCAGCGATTCGCGCGCGCGAACGTGCCGACGTCGTTGAAGCGAACGCCGACTTCACGCAGCGCCGCATGCGCGGTGCGCGCGGTCAGCTGGCGGATGTAGAACGGATCGCGCACCACGAAGTGATGGATCGCATGCGTGCTGCCGAAGTTGAAGCAGAACAGCTGGAACGGCAGCATCCACCACGGGTTGAGCACCTGCGTCTGCTGGATCACGTTGCGCGAGTCGATGTCGCCGAAGTAATGCATGTTCGAGCTGACGAAGTTGATGCAGAAGCTGCGCACGAAGTTCGGCCCGAGCCACACCACGGCCAGGAAATCGACGACGCTCATCACGCGCTCGACGACGGCCGGCACCGTCACCGGGTAGCCGAACGCATGCAGCGCGAACAGGCCGGCGTGATAGACGATGAACGCATGCCACAGCACGTAGTACACGTGACCGACCGGCATGTACGACGACACCTGTTCGACGCGCAACTGGAGGCGCTCGGCCGGATCCTGCACCGGCTGCGCGGCCACATACTGCTTCACCTTGCGGCGCATCGCAGTGGGCCGCAGCACGACGGCGAGCATGCCGTCCGCGATCATCAGCAGCCGCTTCACGCCCCAGCGCTCGCCGTTCGTGATGCCGAATTCCTCGAGATCCGATTCGCCGCCCGACACCTTGTGGTGATGCAGGTGCATGCGCCGCCGCGTCCACGGGTTGATCGTGCCGGGCCGCGTGAGCCAGCACAGCGCCATCATCAGGTGATAGACCCACGGCGTCCTCTTGAAGTACATCAGGTGGATCAGGTCGTGCTCGAGCTCGTGGATCAGCGACGTGACGAACGCTGCGAGCGGGAGCGCGACGTACCACGCGATCCCACCGCGTGCATAGAGCCAGGCGATCGCGAGCATCGCGCTCACCGAGACGGCCATCACGGTCGCGCCGACGAGGTTCTGGTTGTCGAGCAGCGGAAAACGCGCGCGGATCGCGTCGCTCGCGGCGTTGACCTCGCGGCGGACGTACGCGACCTTGTCCGCGTCGTTGCGAAAGGCGGTTCGTGCGGGTTGGCTCATCGACCGGGATTCCTGCGGAAAGGGTGGGGCGCAATGCCGATGTGACAAGCATAGGCGTGCACCGGACCGCACGCGAGGGCCGCGGGTGCCAATGGTGGTGTCATTTCGGGCCACGATGGCCTGCCGGCGCGGCTAGAGTCTCGCTCCGGTGTCATTGCGGGCCAGCGACGCTACAATCCGCCGAAACCGCTTCGGAGTCCGCCGCATGGCCCTGTCCGTCCCGGATGCCGCGCGCCAGCTGAACAAGGCGACGGTGTCGTCCGCGTATGCGCTGTTCATGCTGATGCTGGCCGAGGAGCGCGGGATCGACGGCGCTCGCGTGCTGGCCGGCTCGGGCGTCGAGCGCGACCGGCTCGCGCAGCCCGATGCGCGCATCACGCCGCTGCAGCAGGCGGCGATCGTGTTCAACCTGCTCGACGCGACGGACGACCCGTCGATCGCGATCGAGATCGGCCTGCGCAGCAGCCTGACGAAAGCGGGACTGATCGGCTTCGGGCTGATGAGCTGCGCGACGCTCGGCGAGGCGATCTCGCTCGGTATCCGCTATCTGCCGACGCGCGTGCCGTTCTTTTCGGTGCGGCTCGCGCAACTCGACGGGATCGTCGACATCGACGTGTTCGAAGCGTTTCCGCTTGGCCGGCTGCGGCAGTTCGCGGTCGAGAACTTCCTGGTCGAGACGGCGATCCTGTTCAACTCGCTGCTGTATCCGGTGCCCGGGCGCACGCTGCAGTCGCGTGCCGAACTCCATTTCGAATGGCCCGAACCGCCGTGGTTCGAGCGCTATCGCGCGCGCCTGCCGCGCTGCCATTTCGACGCGAGCGCGAACCGCATCCGCTGCGACGCCGCGCTGCTCGACGAGCCGATCGGTACCGCGAACGCGCATACCGCGCAGATGATCGTGCAGCAGTGCGAGGCCGAACTCGCGCGGCTCGGCTATGCGGAAAGCATCGTCGAGCGCGTGCGCAACCTGCTGATCTGCGGCGAGGGCGGCTATCCGTCGGTCGATGAGGTCGCGCGCGAGCTGCATGTGTCGGCGCGCACGCTCAAGCGCAAGCTCGCCGAGTACGGCGCAACCTATTCGACGCTGCTCGACGAGATTCGGTTGCGCGACGCGCTGCGGCTGCTCGAAGGCACGCGGCTGCCGGTCGACGAGATCGCCGCGCGCGTCGGCTATACGGATCGCGCCAATTTCACGCGTGCGTTCAAGCGCTGGACGGGCGTCGCGCCGAGCGAGCGGCGCTGAACACGGGCAGGCACGGACCTGCCGAAGCATGCCCCGCGCATCACTGTTTCAGACGATCGCGACCCAGTTCGCACCGCGCCCGCCCGGCACGCGCGCGTGCGACGACAGCGCGCCGTCGTCCGGCGCGATCGCATACACGGACACATATTCCGACTGTTCGCCGCAGGCGACGAGCCAGCGCCCCGACGGGTCGATTGCGAACCCTCGCGGCTGCGTCTCGGTGGCGGTTGCGTGCGCGGGTTCGAACGTGCCGTCCTCGCTGCGGCGATAGCAGAGCAGGCGGCTCGACGTGCGTTCGCTGACATACGCGAAACGCTCGTCGGGCGTCAGGTGCAGGTCGGCGGCCCAGACGGACGGCTCGGCAGGCGCCGGCGGCCGAGCATGGCCTTGCGCGAGTTCGGCGACGGCCGGATGGCGCGCGCTCACGTGCGCTTCGCCGAGCCGGCCGGTTTCAGGGTCGCGCGCGAACGTCGCGAGCGTGGCCTGGAATTCGCTGACGACGACGAGCGTGCGGCCGTCATCCGCGAATCTCAGGTGACGCGGGCCGAACCCGGCCGGCACGCGCGTTTCGCCGTGTTCGTGCGCATGCAGGCCGGCGGCGTCCTCGACGAGCGCGAAGCTGAACACGCGATCCGAGCCGAGCGAGCTGACGTACGCGAAACGGTTGTCCGGCGACACGATCACCGCGTGCGCGTTCGCGATCCCGCCCGTGACCTGCAGCGGCGTGCCGTCGCCGTCGCGCACGCGCGCGGCGTCGTAGAGGCTCAGCGAATTCCCGCCGTACGACGCGCCGAGCAGCCAGCGGCCGCTGTGGTCGAGCGACAGGTAAGCATGGCTCGCGTCGATCGCGGTCGTGCCGATGCGCACGAGCGCGCCGGTGGCCGGCACGACGCGGAACGCGACGATCGTCGGTTGCTCGCCGCGCGTCGCAACGTAGAGCCGCGCCCGGTCGGCCGGCACGGCGATCGGCATCGCGACGTCGGCGGCCGGGTACCGGGTGAGCGGCGCAAGCGAGCCGTCGGCCGCGAGCGAGAAGGTGGCGAGGTCGCCGTCGGCGGCATTCGAGACGACGACGGTCAGGCGGTCAGTGTTCGGCATGGCGGAGCATCGAAGCGTTCGTGAAGGACGCGTCGGCCGGCAGGCCGCGCGGCGGATCGCTGCGCCGGTGCGTGCGCGCGAACAGCGCGGCGACTGCAGCGACGAGCGAAGCGATCGCGAGCGCATACAGCCCGCCCGTGATCGAACCCGTATGTTGCTTCAGATAGCCGAACGCCGTCGGTGCGACGAAGCCGCCAAGGTTGCCGACCGAGTTGATCAGCGCGATCACGGCCGCGGCCACGCGCGTGTCGAGATAGCCCTGCGGGATCGGCCAGAACAGCGACGATGCGGCCTTGAAGCCGAGCGCGGCGAAGCAGATCGACGCGAACGACCATACCGGATCGTGCGACGTCGACGCGAACAGCCCGCACGCGGCGAGCACCAGCGCAACCGCGAGCCAGCGCTGCGGATGCTTCCACTTCGACGACAGCACCGCGAAGCCGTACATCGCGCCGATCGCGATCATCCACGGAATCGTGTTGTACAGGCCAACCTGGAAATCGGTGAGCCCGCCCATCTTGCGGATGATCGTCGGCAACCAGAACGTGGCCGCGTAGATCGTCAGCTGGATCGAGAAATACAGGAAGCAGAACAGCATGATCTGCGGGTCGCGCAGCAGCGCGGTGGCGCGCACCGGCACGTTCGAGCGGACGTCGCGCGTCGCGCGCTCGTCGTCGAGCGCGTTCTGGAGCGCCGTGCGTTCTTCGGCCGTGAGCCACGTCGCGTCGCGGATGTGCGATTTCAGCAGCAGCCAGCTCGCGCCGCACAGCGCGACCGAGAACAGCCCTTCGATCAGGAACATCCATTGCCAGCCTTCGAGGCCGAAACCGCGGATCGACAGCAGCGCGCCGGTGACGGGCCCGGACAGCACCGACGCGAACGCGGACCCGCCGAGGAAGATCGCCATCGCCTTGCCGCGCTCCTGCGGCGGCAGCCATTGCGACAGGTACAGCACGACGCCGGGGAAGAAGCCGGCCTCGGCCGCGCCGAGCAGGAAGCGCAGCGCGTAGAACGACGTGTCGTTCCACACGAACGCCATCGCGGCCGCGACGATGCCCCACGTCGCCATGATCCGGGCCAGCCAGATGCGCGCGCCGTAGCGCTGCATCAGCAGGTTCGACGGCACCTCGAACAGCGCGTAGCCGACGAAGAACAGCCCGGCGCCGAGGCCGTATGCGGCCGCGCCGATGCCGATCGACGCCTCGAGGTGGCGATCGACGAAGCCGACGTTCACGCGGTCGATGTAGTTCGCGATGAACATGATCAGCACGAGCGGCAGCACGTGCCACTTCACTTTCGATACGGCGGACGCGAGCGGGTCGCGTCCGGGCAGGGCGGGCGAGGGCGGGTTCAAGTGTGTCTCCGGTCGGGCGGCGGTGGACGGGGCGGTGGCCCGCGTCGGTATCCGGGTGACGGTCCATGTAGTATGTCGTCGTATGACATGGTACGCCTGAGCGCCGACGAAGACGTCACGGGTTTACCCGAAAATTTCCCGGGTATTGGGTAATTTCATGAGCCCTGTCGGATACTTCTTCATGTCTGATGACGTATGACATGAAATGGCAGCGCGCCGACCATAGTCCGGGAGTGGGCCATGCTCGGCGTGGCACTCGCGGTCGACGCGGCACATTCGTGGACGGTGCGTTTCCGGTGCCGGTGGAGAAACCCGACCTCGACGGTGCAGTGCGCGATACGCGCGTGTTTCGCGCGACGGCGCTTATGCAGGAAATCGTGCCGCACATGAAACGGCAACTGCGCGGCGCGATCGTGACGATCGACATGCAACGGACCCGCAAGCCGTTTGACGGGGAGCGCGGCTACGCTGTATCGAAGGAGCGCTCGCGGTTGCGGCAAAATACCGGGCGCGCGAACTCGGCGCTCACGCCGCCGCGCGAACGGCGGCGATTTCATGGCTCGACGATGGAGCAACGGATCATGCGGGACAATCAGCACGCGCGGCACGTCTTCGCGTTCAACGGCGACGCGGACGGCCTGTGCGCGCTTCAGCAACTGCGGCTCGCCGAACGCGTGCGCGGCACGCTCGTCACCGGCGTGAAGCGCGACGTCAGGCTGCTCGAGCGGATCGACGCACGGTCGGGCGACATCGTCACCGCGCTCGATGTGTCGCACGACCAGAACCGCGACGCGTGCGTGCGGCTGCTGCGCGACGGCGCGACAGTTCGTTACTTCGACCATCACTTCGCGGGCGATCTGCCCGACCATCCGCGCTTCGACGCGCATATCGACACGGCGGCCGACGTCTGCACGAGCGCGATCGTGAACCGCTATCTCGGCGGCCGGTACGTGCGCTGGGCGATCGTCGCGGCCTATGGCGACGAACTGCCGGCGCTCGGAGACGCACTGGCACGCGAGCATGCGATCGACGAAGCCGAGCGTTGCGTGCTCGCCGAACTCGGGCGCTATCTGAACTACAACGCGTACGGCGACTGCGTCGGCGATCTGCACTTCGATCCGGCGGCACTCGCGGACGCGATGCTGCCGTGCGTCGCTCCACTCGATTTCGTGCGCGAGACGGCCGTGTTCGTCGCGCTGCGCGACGGTTACCGCGACGACATGGCGCGTGCGTGCGCACTTGCGCCGCTGCGCGAGGTGCCGGGGGCGACGCTGGTCCGGATGCCCGATCATCCGTGGGCGCGGCGCGCGACCGGCATGCTCGCGAACGAGCGGATGCGCAATGCGCCGCATGCGGCACTCGCGGTGCTGTCGCCGCGTGCCGGCGGCGGGCTCGTCGTCAGCGTGCGCGTGCCCGACGGCCGGCCGCTCGGCGCGGACGAGTTTTGCCGCGGCTTCGCGACGGGCGGCGGGCGCAAGCGCGCAGGCGGCATCAACCATCTGCCGGAAGCCGAGTTCGACGCATTCGCCGAGCGCTTCGAGGCCGCGTTCCGGCTCGATTGACGCGACGCATCGTTGACCGGATCAGCCGGTCGCACCGGCGGGCACGGTCGGCCCGTCGGGCCGCCGCGGCGTGCCTCGATGCGGTCGGCGTTGCGCCAGCCGTGCACGGTGTGCACGAACCGGTCGACGTACCGCAGCCCGAGCAATATCCATTGCGCGCCGACGTTCGGCCGGGCGACTTCCATCCGATTGACACGGATTGCGCGGTCGCGCGCGGTGTCGCCGTGGCGCGCGGGTCGTGACGGCCGGCGTCGACACCACGCAGCGCAGCCGCGACAATACGCGTCTCTGTTCGTTTATGTCATCGAGGTGCCCGTGCCTGCCAAGTCGTCCGTTGCTCCCGCGATCGTCTGGTTCCGCGACGATCTGCGCGTGACCGACCAGCCCGCGCTGACGCGCGCGGTGGCGTCGGGCCGGCCACTCGTGTGCGTATTCGTCGACGACACGGGCGACGGCGCCGGGCGTCCGCTCGGCGGCGCGTCACGCTGGTGGCTGCATGGATCGCTCGCGGGGCTGGACGCGGCGCTTGCGCGACATGGCGGACGTCTGTTGCTGTTGCGCGGCGACGCACAGCGTGAGATCGAACGCATCGTGCACGACACGGGCGCGGAAGCCGTGTACTGGAACCGCCGCTATGCGCAACCGCAGCGCGATGCCGACGCGGCGCTGAAGGCGTCGCTCAAGGCGCGCGGTGTCGCGGTCGAGAGCAGCAACGGCAGCCTGCTGAACGAGCCCTGGGAGGTGCTGACGGGCGGCGGCACCCCGTATCAGGTGTTCACCGCGTACTGGCGTGCGGCGCGACGGGATCGCACGGTCGCCGTGCCGCTGGCGGAGCCCGATCGGATCGCGTTCCATCCGTGGCCGAAAGCCGTACGCGACTGCGCGCTGGCGCTCGACGCGCTTGCGTTGCGGCCGCACTCGCCGGATTGGGCCGGCGGCCTGCGCGATGCGTGGCCGATGCCCGACGAAGCCGGCGCGCACGCGCAGCTCGACGCGTTCCTGGCGACCTCGCTCGCCGGCTATGCCGATGCGCGCGACCTTCCCGACCGTCCCGCGACGAGCCGCCTTTCGCCGTTCCTGCGCTTCGGCAACGTGTCGCCGCGACAGGTATGGCATGCAGTGCAGGGTGCCGCGAGCGCAGGCGGCGCGGCGGTTGCCGCGGACGCCGACAAATTCCTGAGCGAACTCGGCTGGCGCGAATTCAGCTACACGCTGCTGTACCACTTCCCGGCGCTCGCGACCGACAACTTCCGCGCGCAGTTCGACGCGATGCCGTGGCGTGACGATCCCGCCGCGCTGCGCGCATGGCAGCGCGGGCTGACCGGCTACCCGCTCGTCGACGCGGGCCTGCGCGAGCTGTGGACGACCGGCTGGATGCACAACCGCGTGCGGATGGTCGTCGCGTCGTTCCTGATCAAGCACCTGCTGATCGACTGGCGCGCGGGCGAAGCGTGGTTCTGGGACACGCTGGTCGACGCCGATCCCGCGAACAACGCGGCGAGCTGGCAGTGGGTGGCCGGGTGCGGCGCCGACGCCGCGCCGTATTTCCGCATCTTCAATCCAGTCGCGCAGGGGCAGAAATTCGATCCCGACGGCGCGTACGTGCGGCGCTGGGTGCCCGAGCTTGCCGGCCTCGACAACGCATCGATCCATGCGCCGTGGGAAGCATCGCCGCTGGAACTCGACGCGGCCGGCGTGCGGCTCGGTGTCGACTATCCCGAACCGCTCGTCGAGCATGCGGCCGCGCGTGCCCGCGCGCTCGATGCGCTGGCGGCATTGCCGAAACGCCGCTGACCGCACGGCCCGGTTTGCGGCCTCAATTGCAGAACGCGACGTGTTCGAGCAGCGCGTACGCGACGTCCGAACTGAAATAGGCCGCACCGCACCACGCGACGAATGCGAGCGTGCCGGCGGCCAGCGCCGCGCGGATCATGCCCATGCGGCGTTCCTCGATGCCGGGCGTGCGACGCGCGCATCGTTGATCGGCAGGTGCAGCAACGCCGCGAGTATGCCGAGTGCGATCGAGCCGATCCACAGCGGCATGTACGAGTGCGTCGCGTCGTACACCACCGCGCCGAGCCAGACGCCGAAGAAGCTGCCGAGCTGGTGCCCGAAGAACACGAAACCGAACAGCGTCGCGATGTAGCGCACGCCGAACACCTGCGAGATCACGCCGTTCGTCAGCGGCACGGTGCCGAGCCACGTGAATCCCATCACTGCCGCGAACACGTAGACGCTCGCGGGCGACAGCGGCGCTGCGACGAACGCGGCCATCGTGAGTGCACGCACGAGGTACAGCACCGACAGCACGTACTTGCGCCGCAGCAGCCCGCCGAGGTGGCCGCACGCATAGGTGCCGGCGACGTTGGTCAGCGCGATCAGCGCGAGCGCGACGCTCGCGTGGCGTGCCGGCAGCCCATGGTCGAGCAGGTAGGCGGGAAGATGCGTCGCGACGAACGCGAGCTGAAAGCCGCACGCGAAGAAGCCCGCGTTCAGGAGCCAGAAGCCGCGATGCGCGAACGCCTCGCGCACGGCTTCGCCGATCGACTGGTCGGGGCCGGTGGCGGCAGACCGCGCGGGCCGGTCGCGCAGCAGTACGGCGAGCGGTGCAAGCAGCGCCGCGACGAGCGCCAGCGCGATGAACGCATGCCGCCAGCCTATGCCGCCGATCAACGCCTGCGCGACGGGCACCATGCAGAACTGGCCGAGCCCGCCGATCGCGCCCGCGACGCCGAGCGCCCAGCCGCGCCGGTCGGGCGGAAACAGGCGGCTCAGCGCGCCATAGATCGACGCGAACGCCGAACCCGACAGTGCGATGCCGATCACGAGCCCGGCGCCGACCGTGAACATGCCGGTCGTCGCCGCGTGCGCCATCGTGAGGAGCCCGGCCGCATACAGCAGCATCCCGGCGACGATCACGCGCAGCGAACCGAAGCGATCGGCGACCATCCCGGTGAACGGCTGCGCGACGCCCCAGATCAGGTTCTGCAGCGCCAGGGCGAGCCCGAACGCTTCGCGCGACCAGCCGTGGTCGAGCGACACCGGCGCAAGGAACAGGCCCTGCACGTGGCGGATGCCGAGCGCGGCGCCCATGATCAGGCCGCCGGCCAGGACGGGCAGCCAGCGGCGACGGACTTCCTGCTCGATCGGGGTCATGCGTGTCTCCGGATGAAGGCGTGCGGCAAGACGGCCGCGCTCGATCCGATTAGACGATCGGGCTCGTTGCCGCTCAAGCGATCATTCGGTCAGGTTGGCATGCATATCGGGAATGCGAAGCGGTGCGCGTGGAGGGGGCGGGAGCGCCCGGCAGGGGGCAGGGTAATTCGCAAAGGCGGCGCCGGCTTACGCCGACACCGTGTCGTGCACACGCATCGCGGTGTCGCATTCGGCTGCTTCGGCGAGCATCCAGTCGCGGACCTCGGCGACTTCGCGGCGCGGGGCCGGATCGTGCTGGAACAGCCAGTAGCCATACGCATCCGACAGCGCCTGCGTGTGCGGACCGAGCACCGCGAGCCGCCCGTCCGCGAGCATCGGCGCGACGAGTGCGAGCCGGCCGAGCGCGACGCCCTGGCCCGCGATCGCAGCCTGGATCACCTGGTCGTACTGGTTGAAGCGCAGCACGCCTTTCGGGCGCGCGTCGCCGAGCCCGGCCGCGTGCAGGTGCGTGCGCCACTGCAATTGCGGCTGCGGCGGCCCGTCGAATTCGAGCAGCACGTGGTCGGCGATCGCGGCCGCGTTCGTGACGGGCCGTGCCGCGAGCGCAGGATGGGCGACCGGCACGACGATCTCGTCGAACAGCCGCAGCGCGCCGGCCGGCGCGCGCTCGCGCGGACAATAGCGGATGCCGAGGTCGATGCCTTCGGCGCGCAAATCGAGTACCTTGTCGTTCGCGGCGACGCGCAGGTCGATCTCCGGCAGGCGCGCCTGCAGCCGCCCGAGCCGCGGCAGCAGCCACAGCGCGGTGACGCCGATGCTCGCGGTGATCGTGACGGGCTGGCGCTCGCGCGTGGCCGCGAGCGACGCGACGGTGTCCTGCAGCCCGTGCAGTGCCGCATCCGCGACGCGAAACAGCCGCTCGCCTTCCGGCGTGAACGCGATCTTCCGGTAGCCGCGCTGCAGCAACGCGACGCCGAGGTGCGCTTCGAGCGCGTGCACCTGGCGGCTGACCGCCGATTGCGTGACGCAGAGGTCCTGCGCGGCCAGCGTGATGCTCATGCGGCGGCCGACGGCGACGAAACCGCGGACGAGATCGAGCGACGGAAGACGGACGAGCGGCGTTGACATGCGCGTGACTCATGCGAACGGAGCAGCAAGATTGGTTGAGAACGCGGGGCGCGTCAAGTTCAATGGAGGCTGGTGCGGGCGGTGAAGGATGGCGCGGGAGCAGGCGCTCGTCCGTTGACGCGTTGGCCGGCCGCAAAGCATGGGCACGAGCGGGCACCGCGGCGCTGACCCGGACGGACCGCGAAGCATGGGACCGGAGACACGATGACGATTTCGAACGAAGGCAGCGAAATGACGCAGGCCACCCGCGCGGCGGACGCATTGCCTCCCGAGCCGGTGACGCTGCGCGCGGCCGACGGCTACGCATTGCGCGGCCATGTATGGCGCCATCGCGGCGGTGGTGTCACGCGCCCCGTGACGGTCGTCAATTGCGCGACGTCGGTGCGTTGCGACTACTACTTTCGTTTTGCGGCCTGGCTGTTCGCGCAGGGGCGCGACGTGCTCGTCTACGACTATCGCGGCATCGGCGGGTCGCGCCCGGCGCAGCTTGCGAAGCTGCGCGCGAACTGGCTGGACTGGGGGCGGCTCGATTGCGAAGCCGCGCTGCACTACGTACGCGACGCGTTTCCGGGCCAGCCGATCGACGTCGTCGCGCACAGCATCGGCGGGTTCGCGCTCGGGCTCGCCGCATCGAACGTCCACGTGCGGCATGCGGTGACGGTCGGCGCGCAGTATGCGTACTGGCGCGATTACCGGCCGGCCGAGCGGCGGCGCATGTGGTGGAAGTGGCACGTCGCGATGCCGGTGCTCGCGGCCGTGTTCGGCTACGTGCCCGCGAAGCGGCTCGGCTGGATGGAGGACACGCCGCGCGGCGTCGCGTTGTCGTGGGTCCGCTCGCAGGCGCGTTTCGAGGAGGGCTATACGAGCGGCCCGCTCGCCGAACCCGCGGCGACCCGCGCCGCGTTGCCCGCCCGTTTCGCAGGGTTGTCGGCGCCGATGCTCGCGATCGGTCTCGACGACGACGGGTTCGGCACGGTCGAGGCGATCGAGCGGCTGCTCGGCTACTACACGGGCAGCGACGTCACGCATCTGCGGATCGCGCCGGTCGACATCGGCGTCGACGCGATCGGCCATTTCGCGTTTTTCCACAGCCGCTTCACCGAAACACTGTGGCCGCTCGCGCTCTACTGGCTGCAGCACGGCGTGCTGCCGGCCGATGCGCCGGGCAAAGTGCATGCGCTTCACCCGGCATCGCGCGGGCGGGGGCCCCGCAGCGGCGTGCCGGGCGCTGCCGCGAACGGGTGAGCGGGCGGCCGCGTCACGCGCCGGTGCCTGCCGCGAGCACAACGAGCATCAGCGTTGCGTTCAGTGCCGGCAGCATCGACGCCAGCGGGCCGTAACGGTTCGCCATACCGCCCGATCGATTAACATCGGACGTTTCCTTCCACAGGCCGCCGCACGTCGATGCCCGTCCCGCCCGATTCCGCTTCTCCGTCCGACATTCCCCGCGCCTGGCACATGCAGCGGCTCGACACGCCGCCCGCCGCGTCGCGCGCCGGTGTGCAGATCGCGCGCGTCGATTTCGACTGGCGCTTGCCGCTTGCGTCGCCCGCATATGCGGCACTCAGCGATGACGAGCGCGCGCGGGCCGCACGCTTCATGCGGCACGAGGATGCGGTGCGCAGCGCCGCGACGCGTGCCGCGCTGCGCGACGTGCTCGGCACGGCCCTCGGCATCGCGCCGCAGGCGGTGGCGATCGTCGTCGACGCCTCGGGGCGACCGTCGCTGGACGGCGCGCATCGTGCCTCGCTCGACTTCAACGTATCGCACGCGGGCGACCATGCGCTGCTTGCGTGGGCTCCCGGCGGCCGCGTGGGCGTCGATATCGAGCGCTGCAACCGCGCGACCGACTGGCGCGCGCTGACGCGCGAAGTCTGCGCGCCGGCTGAGGCCGCCTATCTCGACAGCCTGCCGCCTGACGCGCGCGCAGGCGCATTCATGCGCGTCTGGTGTGCGAAGGAGGCGCTGCTCAAGGCGCTCGGCACGGGCATCGTCGGCGGGCTGAGCGCGTTCGCGGTCATGCCGCCGCGCGATGGCGCGACCCCCGCGACGACGATCGTCGAGCCGGCCGCGCCCGCCGCCGGCGTCGCGGCGTTCAATGCGGCGTGGTTCGACGCGGCGCCCGGCTATGCGGCGTGCGTCGCATGGACGCGTGCGTGAGCCGCGGTCGGTGCGCGGCGCTCACTCGAGCGGCGCGTCGTTCGGCGCCGCATGGCGCGCATCGATCACGTCGCTCATCGCGAAGTCGAACGACAGCCCCTTCGGCGGCACCGGCTTCATGAACCGCTGGTCGCACAGCGCGTCGATCTCGTCGCGCTTCATCAACTCTGCACGAGCACGCCGCCGCCGAGCGCCTTGAACGGCCGATCGTTCTTGCGCAGCATGCACCCGTAGGTTTCCGACGATCGCGGCGTGCCGACGATCCGCCGGTCGGCCGGCTTCGCGGCCAGCGACGCGCCGCGGGCGAGTGCGCACGCGGCGAACGGCAAGGGGCGAGCAGCAATGGGCGGCCGAACCCGGCGGCGAATCGTGACGGGAAGGGCATGGCGGCCCCCCCGCGGCGAACGATGATCCGGACGTTGCCAAAAATAAAATAACTGCAACGTGTGTTAAGCGCCGGATCACGCGGGCCGATCCGGCGGCCCGTGCCGGGCATCAGGGAAACTCCCGAGTCGAAATCAGTGAAATACGGGTTGTCTAGACAAGTTGGCGTGGCTACACTTCAATCCATTCCGAACTTGTCTAGACAGGATTGCTCACATGATTACGTTGACCCCCGGCCACCTGACCCTCCCGCAACTGCGCCAGATCGCTCGCGAATCCGTGCAGCTCAAGCTCGACCCGGCGAGCTTCGCGAAGATCGACGCCGGCGCGAAGGCCGTTGCCGACATCGCCGCGAAGGGCGAGCCGGCCTACGGCATCAACACGGGCTTCGGCCGCCTGGCCAGCACGCACATCCCGCACGACCAGCTCGAACTGCTGCAGAAGAACCTCGTGCTGTCGCACGCGGTCGGCGTGGGCGAGCCGATGGCACGCTCGTCGGTGCGCCTGCTGATGGCGCTGAAGCTGTCGAGCCTCGGCCGCGGCCACTCGGGCATCCGCCGCGAAGTGATGGACGCGCTGATCACGCTGTTCAACGCGGACGTGCTGCCGCTGATCCCGGTGAAGGGCTCGGTCGGCGCATCGGGCGACCTGGCTCCGCTCGCGCACATGTCGGCCGTGCTGCTGGGCGTCGGCGAAGTGTTCATCCGCGGCGAGCGCGCAAGCGCACTCGACGGCCTGCGCGTTGCCGGCCTCGCGCCGCTGACGCTGCAGGCGAAGGAAGGCCTGGCGCTGCTGAACGGCACGCAGGCATCGACCGCGCTGGCGCTCGACAACATGTTCGCGATCGAAGACCTGTACCGCACCGCGCTCGTCGCCGGCGCGCTGTCGGTCGACGCGGCTGCCGGCTCGGTGAAGCCGTTCGACGCACGCATTCATGAACTGCGCGGCCACCAGGGCCAGATCGACGCCGCCGCGTCGTATCGCGACCTGCTCGAAGGCTCGCCGATCAACCAGTCGCACCGCGACTGCGACAAGGTGCAGGACCCGTACAGCCTGCGCTGCCAGCCGCAGGTGATGGGCGCGTGCCTGGACCAGATGCGCCATGCGGCCGACGTGCTGCTGGTCGAAGCGAACGCCGTGTCGGACAACCCGCTGATCTTCCCGGATACCGGCGAAGTGCTGTCGGGCGGCAACTTCCACGCCGAACCCGTCGCGTTCGCGGCCGACAACCTCGCGCTCGCCGCAGCGGAAATCGGCGCGCTGGCCGAACGCCGCATCGCGCTCTTGATCGACGCGACGCTGTCGGGCCTGCCCCCGTTCCTCGTGAAGGACGGCGGCGTGAACTCGGGCTTCATGATCGCCCACGTGACGGCTGCCGCACTCGCGTCGGAAAACAAGACGCTCGCGCACCCGGCCTCGGTCGACTCGCTGCCGACCTCGGCGAACCAGGAAGACCACGTGTCGATGGCGACGTTCGCCGCACGCAAGCTCGCCGACATCGCGGACAACACGAAGCACATCCTCGCGATCGAACTGCTGGCCGCCGCACAAGGCGTCGACCTGCGCGCGCCGTACCACACGAGCCCGAAGCTGGCGCCGGTGATGGAAACGATCCGCGGCAAGGTTGCGCACTACGAGCTCGACCACTACTTCGCACCGGATATCGCCGTGATCGCCAAGCTGGTCGGCGAGCGCGCGTTCGCGAAGGTCGCGCCGTTCTCGTTCGCGTCGGAACAGTAAGCCCATGAGCGCGCCGGTCTACCAGGAGATCAAGGATTTCATCCTGGCCCGCATCCACGCAGGCGAGTGGGAGGAGGGCGACCAGGTGCCGTCCGAGAACGAGCTGGCGCGCGAATTCAAGGTGGCACGCATGACCGTCAACCGCGCGCTGCGCGAGTTGACGGCCGAGCAGGTGCTCACGCGCATGAAGGGGGCGGGCACCTACGTCGCGCGGCCGAAGTACGAGTCGACGCTGGTGGCGATCCGCAGCATCTCGGAGGAAGTCGGTGCACGCGGGCATGCGTATCACGCCAGCGTGCTCGGCCTCGACACGATCCGCGCCGACGAGGCGCTCGCCGACGAGATGCAGGTGGCCGTGCGCACGAAGCTGTTTCATTCGCAGGTGCTGCACTTCGAGAATGACGAGCCCGTGCAGCTCGAAGAACGATGGGTGAATCCGGCGGTCGCGCCGGATTACGCCGAGCAGGATTTCACGAACACGACGCCGAACCTGTACCTGATGCGCGCGGCTCCGCTGCAGCGCGTCGAGTACCGGATCGAAGCGGCGGCCCCGGCGCCGGAGCGGCGCGAGCAGCTGCGGATGGACGACGTCGAGCCGTGTCTGGTTTTACATCGACGCACCTGGTCGCAGGGCGTCGTCGCCTCGGTGGCGAATTTGTGGCATCCCGGCAGCCGTTATCGCTTCACCGGGCATTTCTGATTCCTATTTGATATTCATTTTCCTTCGGGAGCAGTCGTCATGAACCATCCGAAACACATCGATCCCCGTCTCGATCCGACGCGCACGATCCGCGCGCCGCGCGGCAGCGAGAAAGTCTGCAAGACCTGGCTGGCCGAAGCGGCCTACCGGATGATCCAGAACAACCTCGACCCGGAAGTCGCCGAGCATCCGCATGCGCTCGTCGTGTACGGCGGCATCGGCCGCGCGGCACGCAACTGGGAATGCTACGACCAGATCCTCGCGTCGCTGAAGGATCTCGAGGAGAACGAGACGCTGCTGATCCAGTCGGGCAAGCCGGTCGGTGTGTTCCGCACGCACAAGGATGCGCCGCGCGTGCTGCTCGCGAACTCGAACCTCGTGCCGCACTGGGCGAACTGGGATCACTTCCACGAGCTCGATCGCAAGGGCCTGATGATGTACGGCCAGATGACGGCCGGCAGCTGGATCTACATCGGCAGCCAGGGCATCGTTCAGGGCACCTATGAAACGTTCTTCTCGGTCGCGAACCAGCACTTCAACGGCGATCCGTCGGGCCGCTGGATCCTGACGGGCGGCCTGGGCGGCATGGGCGGCGCGCAGCCGCTGGCCGCGACGATGGCCGGTTTCTCGATGATCGCGGTCGAATGCGACGAGACGCGCATCGACTTCCGCCTGAAGACGCGCTACGTCGACAAGAAGGCGACGACGCTCGACGAGGCGCTCGGCATGATCGAGGAAGCCAAGCGCACCGGCAAGCCGGTGTCGATCGGCCTGCTCGGCAACGCGGCCGACGTGTTCGCGGAACTCGTCACGCGCGGCATCACGCCGGACTGCGTGACCGACCAGACGAGCGCGCACGATCCGATCAACGGCTACCTGCCGCAAGGCTGGACCGTCGCGCAATGGCGCGAAGCGCAGAAGGTCGATCCGCAGAGCATCGTGAAGGTCGCGAAGCAGTCGATGGCCGTCCAGGTGCGCGCGATGCTCGCGCTGCAGGAACGCGGCGCGGCGACGCTCGACTACGGCAACAACATCCGCCAGATGGCGCTGGAAATGGGCGTCGAGAACGCATTCGACTTCCCGGGCTTCGTGCCGGCGTACATCCGCCCGCTGTTCTGCGAAGGCAAGGGCCCGTTCCGCTGGGTCGCGCTGTCGGGCGATCCGGAAGACATCTACAAGACCGACCAGAAGGTGAAGGAGCTGATCCCCGACGATCCGCACCTGCACAACTGGCTCGACATGGCGCGTGAGCGCATTGCGTTCCAGGGCCTGCCGGCACGGATCTGCTGGGTCGGCGTGAAGGATCGCTATCGCCTCGGCCAGGCGTTCAACGAGATGGTCAAGAACGGCGAGCTGAAGGCCCCGATCGTGATCGGCCGCGACCACCTCGACACCGGTTCGGTCGCGAGCCCGAACCGCGAGACGGAAGCGATGAAGGACGGCTCGGACGCCGTGAGCGACTGGCCGCTCCTGAACGCACTGCTGAACACCGCAGGCGGCGCATCGTGGGTGTCGCTGCACCATGGCGGCGGCGTCGGCATGGGCTTCTCGCAGCACTCGGGCGTCGTGATCGTCGCCGACGGCACCGCCGAAGCGCACGAGCGTCTCGGCCGCGTGCTGCTGAACGACCCGGCGACGGGCGTGATGCGCCATGCGGATGCCGGCTACGAACTCGCGCAGCAGACGGCCCGCGAAGCCGGCCTGAAGCTGCCGATGCTCGGCCGCTGAGCATGACGGCGCTCCACCAGGCGCCGGTGAACGCGACGCTGGCCGCCGCGCTGATCCGCGCAGCGGATCTCGTCGCGTCGCCATGGAAGAACGGCGGCGGCGTGACGCGCGAAATCGGCGCGTTTCCGCCGGGCGCCGCGCTCGACGCGTTCGCGTGGCGCGTGAGCGTCGCCGACGTCGGCACGGCCGGGCCGTTCTCGCGTTTCGACGGAATCGACCGCACGCTCGTGCTGCTGTCCGGCGCGGGCATGACGCTCGCCGAGGAAGGCGGCGCACGCCACGTGCTCGACGCTCCGCTGGCCCGCGCGGATTTTGCGGGGGAAGCGGCGATCGACGCGACGCTGCACGATGGCGCCACGCGCGACTTCAACCTGATGACGCGCCGTTCGGCCGCGCGCGGCGCGCTCGACGTATGGCGTGCAGGCGCGCACCGCATCGAGCATGCCGATACCGTGCTGCTGCATTGCGCGGCCGGCGAGGTCGCCGTCGAAATCGACGGCACGCGCTACACACTGGAAGAAATGGACACGCTGCGGCTCGACGGGCCGCAGCGTGCGTTTGACGTCGTCGTGAGCGGTAGCGGCGCGTTGCTCGCCGTGTCGCTCGCCATCGGCGAACGAGACTGAACGCATGAAACCGACTGTCTGGCATCACCTGAGGCTGTGTCCGCACGGCCATCCTGACGAGACGATCGACGACGCGGCAATCGCCGTCGACGAAACCGGCACGATCGTCTGGCTCGGCGCGGTGTCCGCGCTGCCGCACGGTTACGCCCACTGGCGGCGCGAGGATCTGCACGGCGCGTGGGTGACGCCGGGCCTCGTCGACTGCCATACGCACCTCGTGTACGGCGGCACGCGTGCCGACGAATTCGCGCAGCGCCTCGCGGGCGTGAGCTATGAGGAAATCGCGCGGCAGGGCGGCGGGATCGTGTCGACGGTGCGCGCGACGCGCGCGGCCGACGAGACGACGCTGTTCGTGCAGGCCGCGGCACGCCTGCAGCCGCTGCTCGCCGAAGGCGTGACCGCGATCGAGATCAAGTCGGGCTACGGGCTCGACCTCGCGAGCGAACGCAAGATGCTGCGCGTCGCGCGCCAGCTCGGCGAACGCTTTCCGGTCACCGTCTACACGACCTTCCTCGGTGCGCACGCGTTGCCGCCCGAATATGCGGGCCGTGCGGATGCGTACATCGACGAAGTGTGCGACCGGATGCTGCCGGCGCTGGCCGACGAAGGGCTCGTCGACGCGGTCGACGTGTTCTGCGAACGCATCGGCTTTTCGCTCGCGCAGACCGAGCGCGTGTTCGAGGCCGCGACGCGGCGCGGGCTGCCCGTGAAGCTGCATGCGGAGCAACTGTCGAACGCGGGCGGCACGGCGCTTGCCGCGCGTTATCGCGCGCTGTCCGCCGATCACCTCGAATTTCTCGACGAAGCGGGCATCGAGGCGATGAAGGCAGCCGGTACGGTTGCCGTGCTGCTGCCCGGCGCGTACTACTTCATCCGCGAGACGCAACTGCCGCCGATCGAACTGCTGCGCAAGCACGGCGTGCCGATCGCGCTCGCGACCGATCACAATCCCGGCACGTCGCCGCTCGAATCGCTGCTGCTGACGTTGAACATGGGCTGCACGCTGTTCCGCATGACGGTGCCCGAGGTGCTGCAGGGCGTCACGTGCCATGCGGCCGCGGCGCTCGGCCGCGCGGATCGCCACGGCGCGCTCGAGGTCGGTCGCCAGGCCGACTTCGCCGCGTGGTCGGTCGGCTCGCTGGCGGAGCTCGCCTACTGGATCGGCCGGCCGCTGTGCGAGCAGGTCGTACGCGGCGGCACGACCGTGTTTCGCCGGATGAATGGATAGCCTCATGACCGACACCACGTTGTTTGCAGACCATGCGTACCTGCCCGATGGCTGGCGCCGTAACGTACTGCTGCGTTGGGACGCGGCCGGCACGCTGACCGGCGTGACGCCCGACACCGACGCACCGGCGGGCGTCGCGCGCGCGGCCGGGCCCGTGCTGCCCGGCATGCCGAACCTGCACTCGCACGCGTTCCAGCGCGCGATGGCCGGGCTCACCGAATACCGTGCGAATCCGTCCGACAGCTTCTGGAGCTGGCGCGACCTGATGTACCGCTTCGCGCTGAAGATCACGCCCGACGCGCTCGCGGCGATCGCGCGCTGGCTGTATGTCGAGATGCTCAAGTGCGGCTACACGTCGGTGTGCGAATTCCACTACGTGCACCACACGCAGGACGGTTCGCGCTATCCGCAGATCGCGGAACTCGGCACGCGCGTGATCGACGCCGCGCGCGCGGCCGGCATCGGCATCACGATGCTGCCGGTGTCGTACCAGTTCGCCGGCTTCGGCAACAAGCCGCCGCGTGACGACCAGCGCCGCTTCATCAATACGCCCGACGGCCTGCTCGAACTGCTCGACGCGATGCGCCGCGTGGCGCCGGAGCATGGCGGGCTGCGCTACGGCGTGGCACCGCACTCGCTGCGGGCGGTATCCGAAAACGGCTTGCGCGTGCTGCTCGACGGGCTGCCCGGCGATGCGCCGGTGCATATCCATATCGCCGAGCAGACGGCCGAAGTCGACGATTGCGTGCGTGCGTACGGCGCGCGCCCCGTGCAATGGCTGCTCGATCGTTTCGACGTCGATGCGCGCTGGTGCCTCGTGCATGCGACGCACGTCGACGCGGCCGAAACGGCAGCGCTCGCGAAGCGTCGCGCGGTCGCCGGCCTGTGCCTGACGACCGAAGCGAACCTCGGCGACGGCGTGTTCCCCGCTGTCGACTATCTCGCGCAGGGCGGCGTGATCGGCGTCGGCTCGGACAGCCACGCGTCGGTCGACTGGCGCTCCGAGCTGCGCCTGCTCGAATACGGGCAACGGCTCGTGCATCGCGCGCGCAACGTGCTGGCGAGCGAGTCGCAGGCGCATGTCGCCGATCGCCTGTTCGACGCGTCGCTCGCGGGCGGCGCACAGGCCAGCGGGCGGCGCGTCGGTGCGCTGCAAGAAGGGTGCCGCGCGGACTGGCTCGTGCTCGATCCCGATCATCCGGCGATCGCCGAGCACGACAGTACGTCGTGGCTGTCGGGTATCGTGTTCGCGGAGCACGGCGAGACGCCGGTGCTCGACGTCTACACGGGCGGCGAGCGCGTCGTGAGCGGCCGCCGTCATCGCGACGAAGCCGCCGCGTATGCCGACTACCGCGCCGCGCTGGCGCAACTGCTGCGCTGATGCGCGCAACCGGCGCACGCCGCAAGCGTGCGCCGGCAGACCTCCAACGGTGATGCGACATGACTGAACAACCGGCTGTATTCACGCTGAAGCAGGGCACGCTGCCGCTGCTGATCTCGATTCCGCACGCAGGCACGCACATCCCCGACGACATCGCCGCGACGATGACGGCCGATGCGCGTTTCGTCGACGATTGCGACTGGCATCTCGAACGGCTGTATGGATTCGCGGCCGATCTCGGCGCATCGATCCTCGTACCGTCGCATGCGCGTTACGTCGTCGACCTGAACCGGCCGCCCGACAACGAGAACCTGTACCCGGGGCAGGACACGACCGGGCTCGTGCCGGTCGATACGTTCGACAAGGCGCCGCTGTATCCGGCGAACGCGCTGCCCGGCAACGACGAGATCATGCGTCGCCGCGATCGCTACTGGCTGCCGTATCACGACGCGCTGCAAGGCGAGGTGGCACGCCTGAAGCGCGAGCACGGCCGCGTGCTCGTGTGGGAAGCGCATTCGATCCGCTCGCACGTGCCGCGCTTCTTCGACGGCCGGCTGCCCGACTTCAACTTCGGTACGTCGAGCGGCGCGAGTGCCGCGCCGGGCCTGGCCGAGGCGCTGGCCGCGCGCGTGCTCGAACATGGCGGCTATACGGCGGTCGCGAACGGGCGCTTCAAGGGCGGCTACATCACGCGTCACTACGGCGTGCCCGCTACCGGCGTCGAGGCCGTGCAGCTCGAGCTCTCGCAGATCACCTACATGGAAGAGACGCGTCCTTACGCGTATGACGAAGCGCGTGCGGCGCGGATTGTGCCGCTATTGCAGACGCTCGTCGAAACCGCGCTCGCGCATCGTTGAGCGCGGGCCGCACGGATGCGGCAGCGCGGCGCAGCGGGTGCGTCACGGCCCGCCGGCACGCAGCGTGCCGCACCGATGCAATGCACAACACGGCATCGATCCACAGGATCGATGCCGTTTTTTTCGTATCGCTTTCGTCTGATCGATGTCGTCATCGGCACCTGAAAATTTGACGCAATTTTTAGTTGATATAAGCTGAATGTCAGGAAGTCGTCACGCGCGCACGTGCGGCGGGGCCATCGATCGTGGCCGCACCGCGCCGGAATGCGCTGCGAGACACCTTGCCGACGTGTCGCCGCGCGGCATTGCCGCATGCGCTTGATCGCGACACGTGTCCTGCATTCATCCGTCAGTCGAGTACGATCGTGAAAGCCGCCAGCCCTTCGATACGCCGGACGCGAAGTCCGTCGGCGGGCGCGCCGCCTCAGGCCGGGCCGATCCGGCATGCTGATCGCGGCACGCGTGCCGCCCCTTTACGCGAGCCTCGCTTCTTCGCCATTTCCGATCGCGGCGTGCGCCGCTTCAATCTCGTGTCCGCGCACGTGTTCAGCGCGGTGCAGTGCGACGGCAGCGCATCGTTGTTGCCCTAGCGTCGTTTTCCGCTTCCGTTCCGGGTCGCACCGCCCGTTGCCGCATCGTCCGCGCGGCAGGATCACGCATGGGCATGCGCCATGTCGTGGCGCGCGCGTGCGGTGCCGGCGCGAACCTTCAACGTCCCGCGTGCAGACACATCGCGCGCAATTGCCGGAGAGCCGCCCATGCGTGCGCGCCCGATCGTAGCCGTCACCGCCGACCGCATCCTGCGCGGGGCGCATCCGAACCACACGGCGGGGGAGAAGTACCTGGCCGCGCTCGTCGACGGCGCCGGCGCGCTTGCGTTCGTGCTGCCCGCGCTCGGCGCGCGCCAGCCGGCCGACGCGATCGTCGCGGCGATCGACGGCTTGCTGTTGACCGGCAGTTATTCGAACGTCGAGCCACATCACTATGGCGGCGCCGCGAGCGCACCCGACACGCTGCATGACCCCGCGCGCGACGCGACCGCGCTGCCGCTGATCCGTGCGGCGATCGACGCCGGCGTGCCCGTGCTCGCAATCTGTCGCGGCATGCAGGAGCTGAATGTGGCCTATGGCGGCACGCTGCATCAGCGGCTGCACGCGACGACCGGCTTCGACGATCACCGCGAGCGGCCCGCCGATCCGCTCGAACGGCAGTACGGCCCCGCGCACGTCGTGCGGTTCGCGCCGGGCGGCCTGCTGCAGCGGGTTGCGGGCGGCGCGCAGGAAGCGACGGTCAATTCGCTGCACGACCAGGGCATCGCGCAACTCGGTGCGGGGCTCGTCGTCGAAGCCAGTGCGCCCGACGGGCTGGTCGAGGCCGTCAGCGTGCGCGGCGCGCACGCGTTCGCGCTCGGCGTGCAGTGGCATCCCGAATGGCGCTACGCGGAGCAGCCGCTGTCGCGCGACATCTTCGCGGCATTCGGCGCGGCGTGCCGCGCGCGCATGACGCATCGCATTCATGCAGCCGGCGGCGCGATGCCGTCGCCGGCCGCATCCGACGTCGACTGATAGAGGCCGATCATGCAACCCGAACTGAGTGAATTCCTGCGGCAGCACCGCATCACCGAGGTCGAGGCGATCATTCCCGACATGGCCGGTATCGCGCGCGGCAAGATCATTCCGCGCAACAAGTTCGAATCCGGTGAATCGATGCGCCTGCCGCAGGCCGTGATGGTGCAGACCGTCACCGGCGACTACCCGGAGGACGGCACGCTGACCGGCGTGACCGACCCCGACATGGTGTGCGTGCCCGATCCGTCGACGATCTGCCTGATTCCGTGGGCCGTCGACCCGACCGCGCAAGTGATCCACGACTGCGTGCACTTCGACGGCTCGCCGGTCGAGATCTCGCCGCGCTATGTGCTGCGACGCGTGCTCGACCTGTACAAGGCGAAGGGCTGGCAGCCGGTCGTTGCACCCGAGCTCGAGTTCTATCTCGTCGACATGAACGCCGATCCCGACTTGCCGCTGCGCCCGCCCGTCGGCCGCACCGGGCGTGCGGAGACCGGCCGGCAGTCGTATTCGATCGAGGCCGTGAACGAATTCGATTCGCTGTTCGAGGATATCTACGAATACTGCGAGATGCAGGGACTTGATATCGAGACGCTGATCCACGAGGTCGGCGCAGCGCAGATGGAGATCAACTTCGTGCATGGCGATGCGCTGTCGCTCGCCGACCAGGTGTTCCTGTTCAAGCGCACCGTGCGCGAGGCGGCGCTGCGTCACAACATGTATGCGACGTTCATGGCGAAGCCGATGCAGGACGAGCCCGGCTCGGCGATGCATATCCACCAGAGCCTGGCCGACGCGCGTACGGGGCGCAACCTGTTCTCCAACGAGGACGGTGCGGTATCGCCGATGTTCCACAGCTATCTCGCGGGGCTGCAGAAGTACACGCCCGCACTGATGCCGATCTTCGCGCCGTACATCAACTCGTATCGCCGCCTGTCGCGTTTCATGGCTGCACCGATCAACGTGCAGTGGGGCTACGACAACCGGACGGTGGGCTTCCGCATTCCGCAGTCGGGCGCGTCGGCGCGCCGTATCGAGAACCGGATTCCGGGCGTCGACTGCAATCCGTACCTCGCGTTCGCCGCGACGCTCGCGGCCGGCTATCTCGGCTTGACCCAGCAGCTCGCACCGACCGAGCCGATCGCGTCGGACGGCTACAACCTGCCGTACCAGCTGCCGCGCAATCTCGAGGAGGGCATCTCGCTGATGGCGGCCTGCACGCCGCTGGCCGGCATTCTCGGCGACAAGTTCGTGAAAGCGTACCTGGCGCTGAAGGACACCGAATACGAAGCGTTCTTCCGCGTGATCAGCTCGTGGGAACGCAGGCATTTGCTGCTGCACGTCTGAGCGTGCGGCACGGTTATCCGGAGGAAACATGACCGATCGAAATGACGCTGTATCGCCGCACTCGACCGCCGAATACCGCGCGCTCGACGCCGCGCACCACATCCACCCGTTCTCGGACATGGGCGCGCTGAACCGTGCAGGCAGCCGCGTGATCGTGAAGGCCGACGGCGTCTACCTGTGGGACTCGGACGGCAACAAGGTGATCGACGGGATGGCCGGCCTCTGGTGCGTGAACGTCGGCTACGGCCGCAAGGAACTCGCCGACGCCGCATATCGCCAGATCCAGGAACTGCCGTTCTACAACACGTTCTTCAAGACCACGCACCCGCCGGTGATCGAACTCTCGGCGATGCTCGCGGAAGTCACGCCTGCCGGCTTCAACCACTTCTTCTACTGCAACAGCGGCTCGGAAGGCAACGACACCGTGCTGCGTCTCGTGCACCAGTACTGGCGCGTACAGGGCCAGCCGCAGAAGAAGTATGTGATCTCGCGCAAGAACGGCTATCACGGCTCGACGATCGCGGGCGGCACGCTCGGCGGAATGGGCTACATGCACGAGCAGATGCCGTCGAAGGTCGAGAACATCGTGCACATCGACCAGCCGTATTTCTTCGGCGAAGCGGCGGCCGGCGAAACGCCGGAAGCGTTCGGCCTGGCGCGTGCCCAGCAGCTCGAAGCGAAGATCCTCGAACTCGGCGCGGAGAACGTCGCGGCATTCATCGGCGAGCCGTTCCAGGGCGCGGGCGGCGTGATCTTCCCGCCGTCGACGTACTGGCCGGAAATCCAGCGCATCTGCCGCAAGTACGACATCCTGCTGGTGGCCGACGAAGTGATCGGCGGCTTCGGCCGTACCGGCGAATGGTTCGCACACCAGCACTTCGGTTTCGAACCCGATCTCATCACGATGGCCAAGGGCCTCACGTCGGGTTATGTGCCGATGGGTGCCGTCGGCATTCACGAGCGCGTGGCGCGGCCGATCATCGACAACGGCGAATTCAACCACGGCCTCACGTACTCGGGCCACCCGGTCGCGGCGGCCGTCGCGGTCGCGAACCTGAAGCTGCTGCGCGACGAAGGGATCGTCGAGCGTGTGAAGAACGACATCGGGCCGTACTTCCAGCGCCGGCTGCGCGATGCGCTGGGCGATCATCCGATCGTCGGGGAGATTGCGGGAGCGGGGCTGGTCGCGGGCGTTCAACTGGCGCGCAATCGGGACCGGCGTGAGCGGTTCGGTGCGAACGTCGATATCGGCACGATCTGCCGCGACTTCTGCTTCAACGGCAACCTGATCATGCGCGCGACCGGCGACCGGATGCTGCTGTCGCCGCCGCTCGTGATTCGCGAAGTGGAGGTCGACGAGATCGTCGACAAGGCGAAGCGCGCGTTCGATGCGACGGCGGAGCGGGTGGGGCGCGCAGCGTAAGCCGGTGTTGCGCGGCGCGCGCCGCGCAACAAACTCGCCGCCAAAACGAAAAGGCCCTGCGTCGTGAGACGCAGGGCCTTGAATTCTTTGGTGGGCGGTACTGGGATCGAACCAGTGACCCCTGCCGTGTGAAGGCAGTGCTCTACCGCTGAGCTAACCGCCCAAAGAAGCTGAAATTATGTCAGGGCTTTGAGGGTCTGTAAAGCCCTTTCTGCAAATATTTTTCACGACCCCGCAAAAACCGGTCAGTCGGCCGTCGACTGCTCGACGAGATCGAGGAGCGACCCGTCGCGCTTGAGCGTCGCGAGCACGATGCTCGAGTTGATCGACATCACGCCCGTCGCGCGGTGCAGGTGGTTGATCACGAAGTCGGAGTAGTGATCGAGGTCGCGCGCACGCACGGTCAGCACGTAGTTCGAGCCGCCCGTCACGATCTGCGCCGCGACGACTTCCGGCCACTGCTGGAGAGCCTCCACGAACCGGTCGTGCCACTCGGGCACGTCGGGCCGCATCGACACATGCACGAGCGCCTCGAACGCGATACCGACCTTCTTTGGCTCGATCGTGCAGCGATACCCGGAAATCGCACCGCGCTCCTCGAGCAGCTTCACGCGCCGCAGGCACGCCGACGGCGACAGCGCGACCGCGTTCGCCAGGTCCTGGTTGCTGATGCGTCCGTCCCGCTCGAGGTGCCGGAGGATGCGCATGTCGGTTCGGTCCAGTGTCATGTCGCAGAATCCCGTGAATTTCAAGATGGCTGGCGCAGACTCTACTGCAAAGCGTTCGATTCGTCATCGAAAAATGAAGCTCATTCTATTTCGACCTCGATAACATGCGATCCATGCCTCGACTGCACGGCCCGGCGCAACGCCATGCCGCGCGGGGCGCGCCACCGCTTTCAACCTTCGTTCATCGATCATGTACGCACACGTTCCCGCCTATCCGGGCGATCCGATCCTGTCCCTGTTCCAGACGTTCCAGCAGGACGCGCATCCGCACAAGGTCAACCTCAGCATCGGCCTCTGCTACGACGACACGGGCCGGATTCCGGTGCTCGACAGCACACGCATCGCGGCCGAGCGCCTGCGCGAAGCCGGCGCTCCGCACACCTATCTGCCGATGGAAGGGCTCGCCGCGTACAGGCAGGGCGTGCAGCGCCTCGTGTTCGGCGCGGACTGCGCGGCGCTCGCGGAAGGGCGAATCGCGACGCTGCAGACGCTTGGCGGCTCGGGCGCGATCCGGCTCGGCGCGGAATTCGTGAAGCGCTACTTCCCGGACAGCGCGGTCTGGATCAGCGACCCGACGTGGGACAACCATCGCGTGATCTTCTCGGCGGCCGGCCTCGACGTGCACACGTACCCGTACTACGACGAAGCGCGCAACGATATTCGCGTCGACGCGATGCTCGCGACGCTCGACGCGCTGCCGCCGCGCAGCGTCGTGCTGCTGCAGCCGTGCTGCCACAACCCGACGGGGCTCGACCTGGGGCGCGACGCGTGGCGGGCGGTGATCGACGTGCTCGCGCGGCGTGGCCTGATTCCGTTCCTCGACATGGCCTATCAGGGCTTCGGCGACGGTCTCGACGACGACGCGTGGGCCGTGCGCGCCATCGTCGACGCGGGGCTGCCCGCGATCGTCGGCAATTCGTTCTCGAAGAACTTCTCGCTGTATGGCGAGCGCGTCGGCGGGCTGTCGATCGTCTGCGCGGGCGTGGGCGAGGCCGCGACGGTGCTGAGCCAGCTGCAGGCCGGCGTGCGCCGCACCTATTCGAGCCCGCCGCTGTTCGGCGCGCAGCTCGTGTCGACGGTGCTGAACGACGACGCGCTGCGCGCGCGCTGGGAAGACGAGGTCGCGCAAGTGCGCACGCGTATCAAGCGCATGCGCGGTGCGCTGAAGGCGCGGCTCGACTCGCGCGTGCCCGGGCGTTCGTTCGACGCATTGGTCGCGCAGCGCGGGATGTTCAGCTACACGGGCATCGCCGCCGACGACGTCGAACGCCTGCGCACCGGGCACGGCGTTTACTTGCTGCGCTCGGGCCGCATGTGCATCGCGGGGCTGAACGACGCGAACGTCGATCACGTCGCGAACGCGATCGCCGACGTACTCGGCGGCGCATTGCGCCAGGCCGCCTGAGTTTCCCGACCTCGAACCGAAGGAGCACACGATGGCAGACACGATCCCGGTCGACTTGCCGCAGCTCGCGCAGCCGTTCTCCTGGGCGACCCGCGCGGCCGGCCTGATGTTCACCGGCCACGGGCCGGTCGATGCATCCGGCGCGATCGCCGGCGACACGATGACCGAGCAGGCGCGCCTCACGCTCGGCAATCTCGCGAAGGCCGTCGCGGCGGCGGGCGCGACGATGGACGACGTCGCGCAGGTGCTCGTCTACCTGTCCGACGTGCAGGCGATGCCCGAATTCGACGCCGAATACCGGCGCCATTTCCGTGAACCGTATCCGAACCGCACGTGCGTCGGCGTGCAGGGTTTCGCGCATCCGGCGATGCGCGTCGAACTGGTCGCGTACGTCGAGCTGCCGGCCGGGCGCGCATAGCCACGGAGTCCGCCGCCTCCGTGCGGCGTGCAGTACCCACAACCACAATGACCAACAATCGATAACAGGAATGGAGGAGAACATGAAGAGCATTTACCGATTCGCACTGCCAACGATGGCGGGGCTGCTCGCCGCAAGCGGCGCGATGGCGCAAAGCAGCGTGACGCTGTACGGGATCGTCGACCAGAGCATTCGCTACACCACGCATGCCGACGCATCGAACGACGCCAGCGTGCAGATGACCAACGGCGCGATCACCAACAGCCGCTGGGGCCTGAAGGGCAGCGAGGCGCTCGGCGGCGGGCTGAAGGCGATCTTCCGGCTGGAAAGCGGCTTCGAGCCTCAGAACGGGCAACTCGACGGCGCGCTGTTCGGCCGCTATGCGTATGTCGGCCTCGCGAGCGACTGGGGCGCGGTGAAGCTCGGCCGCCAGGCGACCGAGGCGTTCAACCTGTTCGGCGACCTCGATCCGCTGACGGTCGGCAACTACACGGCCAACATGTGGCCGTACTTCCTCACGCAGGGCCGTGTGAGCAACGTCGTCAGCTACGACGGCACGTTCGGCGGGTTCAACGTCGGCGCGAGCTACGGCTTCGGTGGTGTCGCGGGCAGCCTCGGCGCGCAAGCGTATTGGGGCACGCACGTGTCGTACGCGCAGGGCGGGCTGATGGTCGGCGCGACGTACCAGCAGGTGCGCGACCTGGCGAGCCGCGCACAGCAGGCGTGGGGCGCAGGCGCGCGCTATGCGTTCGGCGCGGCGACGCTGTACGCCGGCTACCTCGGCGGCATCGACCGCTCCGGCGTGCTCGACCAGGACCTGCTGAATGCGCCGGGCCGCCAGGTCACCTACGGATCGTTCGCGGACAACCCGCGCCGCGATACGCTCTTCTATACGGGGGCCAGCTACCGGTTCACGCCGGCCGTGTCGGTGACGGGCGTCGCGTACTACGACGACATCCGCAACGTGAACGGCGTCGCGGGCAACGGCGGCACGCGCTGCACGGGTGTGCTCGAGGCCGAGTACGCGCTGTCCAAGGCGACGCAGGTCTACGCGACGCTCGACTACAACCGCGTCACGGGCGGCGCGCTCACCGAGATGCCGGGACGCGGCAACCAGACGGGTGTCACGGCCGGCCTGCGCCACGTGTTCTGAGCACGCGGCGCGCGGCGGCCGGTGCGGTCCGGCGCCGGTCCGTGCGCCGTCGATGTTTCGACCGGACAATCGCTTTCGAACGAGGTCATTCGATGCAATCAGAAGGGCAATTCCAGCACATCGCGGCGCGCGAGCAGGGTCTGCGCCGCACGCTTTCCGCGCGGCAGATGGCGATGATCGCGATCGGCGGCGCGATCGGCACCGGGCTTTTTCTCGGCAGCGGCTTCGCGATCGGCTTCGCGGGGCCGAGCGTGCTCGTCAGCTACGCGATCGGCGCGTTCATCTCGCTGCTGCTGATGGGCTGTCTCGCCGAGATGACGGTCGCGCACCCGACGTCCGGCTCGTTCGGCGCGTATGCCGAACACTACGTGAGCCCGTGGGCCGGGTTCCTGGTGCGCTATGCGTACTGGGCTTGCATCGTGCTCGCGGTCGGCACCGAGGTCACCGCAATTGCGCTGTACATGAAGTACTGGTTCCCGGGCGTGCCGGGCTGGCTGTGGATCGTCGGCTTCTCGGCGCTGCTCGTGTTCGTCAACGCGCGCAGCGTCGACGTGTTCGGCGCGGTCGAATACGGTTTCTCGGTCGTGAAGATCGCGGCGATCGTCGGCTTCATCCTGCTCGGCGCATACGTGGTGTTCGGTAATCCGGAACTGGTCGGCGGCGGCGCGACGCGCGCGGGCTTTCATCTTTACACCGAGCACGGCGGCTTCTTTCCGAAGGGCGTGTGGGGGATGTGGGTCGCCGTGATCGTGTCGATCTTCAGCTACCTGAGCATCGAGATGATCGCGGTCGCGGCCGGCGAAGCGGAGGATCCAGAGCGCGCGGTGACGCGCGCATTCCGCTCGACGATCGTGCGGCTCGTGCTGTTCTACCTCGTCACGCTCGCGCTGATGCTCGCGATCGTGCCGTGGACGACGGCGGGGCGCGACGAGAGCCCGTTCGTCAAGGTGATGGAGGCGATCCACCTGCCGGGCGCGGCCGGGTTGATCAACTTCGTCGTGCTGATCGCCGCGCTGTCCGCGATGAACAGCCAGCTCTACATCACGACCCGGATGATGTTCAGCCTGTCGCGCGCCGGGCATGCGCCGAAGGCGCTCGGCGAGGTGAACGCGCGCGGCGTGCCGTTCGGCGCGCTGATGCTGTCGACACTCGGCATCGCGCTGGCGACGGTGCTGAGCGTGCTGTATCCGGACGCGTCGTTCACGATCATGATGTCGGTGTCGATGTTCGGCGCACTGTTCGTGTGGATGATGATCTTCGTCACGCACTACTGTTTCCGGCGTCGCCGGGCGGCGCTCGGGCTGCCGGCGCCCGCGTTCCGGATGCGCGGCTTTCCGCTGCTGACGCTGCTTGGCGCGGGCCTGATGTTCGCGGTGACGGTGACCACGTACTTCACGCCGGAATTCCACATGACGCTGATCTTCGGCATCCCGTTCCTCGTCGTGCTGTCGGTCGTCTATGCGGTGTGGTATCGCCGCGCGCAGCCGGTGCTCCAGCCGGAAGCGAAGTAACGGCGGCGCCCGCGCTCACCCTTCGAGCGCGGGCAGCGCGTCGATCGACGCGCGCACGTAGTCGGCGAAGCGCAGCGCGACCGGTTCCGCGGTACCGCTGCGCTTCAGCGCGAGCGTGCGCGATTCGAGCGACGCATCCTTCAGCGGGCGGAACGCGAGCCGCTCGCTCTTCACCTGCTGCAGCACGCGCGGCACGAGCGCGACGCCCATCCCGAACTCGATCATCGACAGGATGGTTTGCCACAGTCGCGCCTCGTGACGGATCAGCGGGCTGAAGCCGGCGTTTACGCATTGCGCGATGATCAGGTCGTGATAGTGCGGCGCGGCTTCGCGCGGGAACAGGATGAACGGCTCCGCGGCCAGCGTGGCGAGCGCGACCTGCTTGCGCTTCGCGAGCGGATGATCGGCCGGCAGGCAGCAGACGAACGGTTCCGCATAGACGGGCGTCGCGTCGACCTCGGGCGGGAAGTGCCCCCAGTGCGCGTAGCCGAGATCGATCTGGCCGCGCTGGATCGCCTGCACCTGCGCGTGCGAATTCATCTCGCTCAACACGATCTCGACACCGGGATAGTCGGCCTCGAAGCGCCGCACCGCGTCGGGCAGCCCGCGATACAGCATCGAATGGACGAAGCCGATCCGCAGCCGGCCCGCGAGGCCCGACGCGGAGCGCACCGTCAGGCGTTCTGCCTCGGCCGCCTGCAGCAGCAGCCGGCGCGCTTCGCCGAGCAGCACCTCGCCCGCGTTGGTCAGCGCGACGGTCTTGTTGGTGCGCGAGAACAGCTGCACGCCGAGCGCTTCCTCGAACTTGCGGATGTCGAAACTCAGCGCCGGCTGCGAGATGAACAGGCGCTTCGCCGCGCGCCCGAAATGCAGTTCCTCTGCGACCGCCACGAAATAGCGCAACTGCCTGAGTTCCATCGGGTCTCCTCCCGGCGCCGGCATCGATAAGTGTTGTCTATCGTACCGGATAAATCCTGTATTGGACGCTTATCGATCGCCAGCCTACGCTCTTCCGAAAGATTGACGCGGGACCGGGCGGTGTCGGCAAGCCGACGCGCTCCGGCCGCGAAATACGGGAGCAGGACAGGCGCAGGGCGCCCGCTCCGCAACGGAGACGCACGCATGAACGACACCGATCGCACGCCGGCCGCCGGCGCATCCAACATCCCCGACAGCCGGGGCGTCAACTTCTTCACCGTCGATCCCGATTTCGGCGCGCTCCTGAAGCTGCACCTGGGCGACGCGCGTTACGCCGAACTCGAACCGCAACTGCGCGCGCTCGGCGCGCGCGTGTCGGGCGAGCTCGACGAATGGGCGTCGCGCGCGGACAAGCATCCGCCTGTGCTCGAGTACCGCAACCGGCGCGGCGAGCCCGTGCAGCGGGTCGACAAGGATCCTGCCTACGTCGCGCTCGAGCGCGTCGCGTATTCGGAACTCGGGCTCGCGTCGCTGAGCCACCAGCCGGATGCCGTGCCGCCGCTCGTCAAGTACGCGCTGACGTTCCTGTTCGTGCAGGCCGAATTCGGGCTGTGCTGCCCGGTCAGCATGACCGATTCGCTGACGCACACGCTGCGCCGCCACGGCGATCCGGCGCTGGTCGCGCGCTACCTGCCGATGCTCGCGTCGCGCGATTTCGACACGCTGTACCAGGGGGCGATGTTCATGACCGAGCAGGCGGCCGGATCCGACGTCGGCCGCATCACGACACGCGCGACGCGCGAGACGGACGCGCACGGCGAGACGACCTGGCGCCTGCATGGCGACAAATGGTTCTGCTCGAACGCGGACGCCGATCTCGCGATGGTGCTCGCGCGCCCCGACGGCGCGCCGGACGGCATCAAGGGCCTCGCATTGTTCCTGCTGCCGAAGACGCTGCCGGACGGCACGCGCAACCGCTACCGGATCGTGCGCCTGAAGGACAAGCTCGGCAGCCGCTCGATGGCGAGCGGCGAGATCGCGCTCGAAGGCGCGCAGGCTTACCTGATCGGCGAGATCGGCCGCGGCTTTCACCAGATGGCCGACATGATCAACCTGTCGCGGCTGTCGAACGGCGTGCGTGCGGCAGGGCTGATGCGGCGCGCGCTGAACGAAGCGCTGCACGTTGCCGCGCATCGCGAGGCCTTTGGCCGCAAGCTGATCGAGATGCCGCTGATGCAACGCCAGTTGCTGAAGATGCTGTTGCCGGCCGAGGCCGCGCGCGCGATGTTCATGCAGATCGCACTGCTGCTGCCGCAGGCTGAAGCCGGCGACGAGCAGGCCGCGCGCTGCGTGCGGATCCTGACGCCGCTGATCAAGTTCCGCGCGTGCCGCGATGCGCGGCGCGTGACGGGCGATGCGATGGAAGTGCGCGGCGGCACCGGCTACATCGAGGAATGGAGCGATGCGCGCATCGTGCGCGATGCGCATCTCGGCTCGATCTGGGAGGGCACGAGCAACATCGTCGCGCTCGATGTCGCGCGGGCCGCGCAGCGCGAGCACGCGCTCGATGCGCTGCGCACGTTCCTCGGCGACCGCCTCGGTGCAGCGCCGCTGCCCGATGCGAGCCGTGCGGCGCTGCGGCGCATCCTCGCGCGTGCCTGCGACGCGCTCATGCGGGTCGCGGCCGAGGGGGACGACGCTCGCGTGCGGCAGGCCGCGTCCGCGCTGTACTACGCGAGCGCGGCCGTGCTGATGGCGTGCGAGGGCGTACGGCTCGCGCCGGATTTCCGGCGGCTCGCGCTCGCGCACCTGGTCGTGCGCCACAAGCTGCTGCCGGTCGATCCGCTCGCGCCGCCATCGCGCGACGACGAATCGGTCGCGTACGGCGCACTGCTGCGCGGCACGCCGATCGCGCTCGATACCGCGCTCGACCTGCTGCCGGAGGTCGAGCGATGAGCACGACGCGTGGCGCACTGGACGGCCTGAAGGTCGTCGACCTGAGCCGTGTGCTCGGCGGCCCGTACTGCACGCAGGCGCTCGCCGACCACGGCGCGACGGTGGTCAAGATCGAGCCGCCGGACGGTGACGAGACGCGCGGCTGGGGGCCGCCGTTCCTCGGCGATACCGCGTGGTATTTCATGGGCGTCAACCGCAACAAGGAAGGGCTTGCGCTCGACCTGTCGCGCGACGAGGGGCGCGCGATCCTGTGGCGGCTGCTTGAAGAGGCCGACGTGCTCGTCGAGAACTTCAAGCCCGGCACGCTCGCGCGCTGGGGGATGGACTACGCGCGCGACCTGCAGCCGCGCTTCCCGCGCCTGATCCACTGCGCGGTGACGGGCTTCGGCGAAGGCGGCCCGCTCGGTGGGCTGCCGGGCTACGACGCGGTGATCCAGGCGATGGCGGGGCTGATGAGCGTGAACGGCGAGCGCGACGGCGATGCGACGCGCATCGGCCTGCCGATCGTCGACATGGTCACGGGCCTCAACGCGCTGGCCGGCATCCTGCTGGCGCTCGCGGAGCGAGAGAGGAGCGGGCAAGGGCAATCGATCGACATCGCGCTGTACGACTGCGGCGTGTCGCTGCTGCATCCGCACCTGCCGAACTTCTTCGGTTCCGGGCGCGTGCCGGCGCGCAGCGGCAACGCGCATCCGAACATCGCGCCGTACGACAGCTATCGCACGGCGAGCGTGCCGATCTTCCTCGCGGTCGGCAACGACCGGCAATTCGCGCGGCTCGTCGGGCATCTCGGCGTGCCGGCGCTCGCAAGCGATCCGCGCTTCGTCGACAACCGCAGCCGCTGCGCGCACCGGCCGGAGCTGAAGGCCGAACTGGAAGCGCGGCTCGCCGCGCATGCCTGCGAGCCGCTCGCGCGCGACCTGATGGCGGCCGGCGTGCCGTGCGGGCCCGTGCGCACGGTGGCCGACGTCGCGCACGATCCGCATGCGCTGCACCGCAACCTGTTCGTCGAGATCGGCGCGTATCGCGGCACGGCGTCGCCGGTGAAGCTGTCGCGCACGCCGGCCACCTATCGTTCGCCGCCGCCCGCACTCGGCGGCGACACGCGCGCGGTGCTCGAGCGCCTCGGCGTCGATCCCGCGCTCCAGCAGCAACTGCTCGATGCCGGCGTGCTGAAAGCCGAACCGGAGGCGACGTGACCGTTCGAGAGGCCCGGCAGGCGAGCTTGCGCTGCTGGCCCAACCCGATGCAAGGCAACGCAACGTAGGCCCAACCCGCCAGCCGGCGGCGCAAGGCCGGCCAACCGGCAAGGCGCGCGACAGTCGCGCCGCCGATCACGAAAAATGGAGACATCGATGAGCCGTCCGCAATCCCCGACCGCCGCACCGCAGCCGCGGCCCGGCCGCGCCGCCTTCGCGGCGTTCGTCGGCACCACGATCGAGTGGTACGACTTCTACATCTACGGCACGGCCGCGGCGCTCGTGTTCGGCAAGGTGTTCTTTTCGAGCACGATGGATCCCGGCGTCGCGACGCTGCTGGCGTTCGTCACGTTCTGGGCCGGCTTCGCCGCGCGCCCGCTCGGCGGCATCGTGTTCGGGCATCTGGGCGACCGTGTCGGCCGCAAGACCGCACTCGTGATCACGCTGGTGATGATGGGGCTGGCCACGACCGGCATCGGCCTGTTGCCCGGCTATGCGCAGATCGGCGTCTGGGCACCGGCCGGCCTCGTCGTGCTGCGCGTGCTGCAGGGCATCGCTGTCGGCGGCGAGTGGGGCGGCGCGGTGCTGATCGCGAGCGAGAACGCGCCGAAGCATCGCAGCATCCTGTATGCGGCGTTCGCGCAGCAGGGCTCGCCCACCGGCAACCTGCTCGCGACTGCCGCGTTCTTCGCGCTGAGCGCGCTGCCCACCCCGTCGTTCCTGATGTGGGGCTGGCGCATTCCGTTCCTGCTGTCGGCCGTGCTCGTGATCATCGGCATGGTGATCCGGCTGAAGCTCGAGGAGTCGGCCGACATGCAGCGCGTGCTCGCGCGCAAGCGCACCGTGAAGCTGCCGCTGCGCGACGTCGTGCGCGATCACTGGGTCGTCGTGCTGCTCGCGGCCGGCACGCTGCCGGTGATCAACGTCACGTACTTCCGCAGCACGTTCGCGCTGTCGTGGGCGACGAAGGCGCTCGGCTACGCGCAGGGCACGTTCCTCGGCATCCTGTCGATCTCGCTCGTCGTGCAGTTCCTGATGCAGCCGGTCGGCGCGTGGTTCGTGTCGAAGGTCGACATGCGTCGCGCGATGTGCTGGATCCTGATTCCGGAAATCGTGCTGATGCCCGTGATGTTCCATGCGCTCGCGACGCGGTCGTACTGGGTGGCCGTCGCGGGCATGTGCATCTCGACGATTCCGTCGGCGATGTTCTATGGCGCGGTCGGCGGCGTGCTCGCGCGCGTGTTCCCGGCGAACATCCGCTACACGGGCCTGTCGCTCGCGTATCAACTGAGCGCGCTCGTCGTCGGCGGCGGCACGCCCGTGCTCGCGCAGGCGATCCTCAATTCGACCGGCAGCATCGTCGGCGTCGCGGTCGCATCGGGGCTTTACGCGCTCGTATCGCTCGTCTGCATGCTGGCGCTGCTCAATCGCACCGGGTATCGCGCGGACGAACTGTCGACGGCCGAGCGCGGCGACGCGGCCGAATGGGGCACCGAAGGCGGCAGTGCGGAAGCCGCGGCCGGCGGGAGTGCGCAGCCGGGCGAGGGCGGTGCGTTGAAGCCGGCTGGCTGAGCCGCGCGCAACGCCGTAACGACGGGACGCCGGAACGTACCGAATGCACCGAACGCACCGAATGCACCGAACGCACCGAATGCACCGAACGCACCGAACGCACCGAACGCACCGAACGCACCGAACGCACCGAATGCACCGAATGCACCGAATGCACCGAATGCACCGAATGCACCGAATGCACCGAATGCACCGAATGCAGCGAGCGCACCGAACGCACCGAACGTACCGAATGCACCGAACGCGTGCGCCCAAAAAGAAAACGGCACCGTGCGAAACACGGTGCCGCTTTCTCCGCAGCGCGTGGCCGGCAACTTGCGCCGGCCGCGCGCCATCGCGTCATCAGCCTTCCGTCGGCGGCACGTAGCCGGACGCCTGGTCCGCGCCGTCGCCGAAGAAGTACTTTTCGGTCTGCTTCATCAGATACTGGCGCGCGCGCGGGTCGGCCATGTTCAGGCGGTTTTCGTTGATCAGCATCGTTTGCTGCTTCAACCAGCCTTGCCACGCTTCCTTCGAGACGCTCTCGTAAATGCGCTTGCCGAGTTCGCCCGGCAGCGGCGGGAAATCGAGGCCTTCGGCTTCCTTGCCGAGCTTCGCGCATTGGATCATTCGAGCCATCGTGTACTTCTCCTGTAATCGGACTGGGGGAGGGCAGTCGTGCCTGCGCTCAGAGCTGTTTCATCAGCACGAGCGACTTGCGCTGCCAGTTATAGAGTTTGCGGCGGTCTTCCGGCAGGTCGTCGACGCTGACCTTGACGAAGCCGCGCTTGAGGAACCAGTGCTCGGTGCGCGTCGTGAGCACGAAGATATGCGTGAGGCCGCGCGCGCGGGCGCGCTGCTCGATACGCTTGAGCAGGCGTTCGCCGTCGCCCGAGCCCTGCGCTTCCGGCGCGACCGTCAGGCACGCCATCTCGCCGATCTTCTCCTGCTGGTACGGATACAGCGCCGCGCAGCCGAACAGCACGCCATCGTGCTCGATCACCGAGAAGTGGTCGATGTCGCGTTCGATCTGGTGGCGGCCGCGCCGCACCAGCGTGCCGTCCGACTCGAGCGGCTCGATCAGCGACAGGATGCCGCCGACGTCGTCCGGCGTCGCTTCACGCAGGCTTTCGAGGTTCTCGTACGAGATCATCGTGCCGACGCCGTCGTGCAGGAACAGTTCGAGCAGCATGCTGCCGTCGAGCGATTGCGGAATCAGGTGGGCCCGGGTCACGCCGCCGCGGCACGCGCGGATCGAGTGCTTCAGGAAGAACGCGTCGTCACCCTGGACGTTGCCGGAATCGAGCAACTCGGCGGCCGCGTCGAGCGACATTTCGCGGACCAGCTCGCCTTCGTCGTCGACGATGCCCGGCGCTTCGGTCAGGAAGATGATCTTGTCGGCGCGCAGCGCGATCGCGGCAGCCGATGCGACGTCTTCCATCGACAGGTTGAACGCTTCGCCGGTCGGCGAGAAGCCGAGCGGCGACAGCAGCACGAGCTTGCGGCTCGCGAGCGAATGACGGATCGATTCGGCGTCGATCTTGCGCACGATGCCCGTGTGCGCGAAATCGACCCCGTCGAGAATCCCCACCGGCCGCGCGGTCACGAAGTTGCCCGACACGACGCTGATGTGCGCGTGCGCCATCGGCGAGTTCGGCAGACCCTGGCTGATCGCGGCCTCGATGTCGAGACGCACTTCACCGGCCGCTTCCTTCGCGGATTCGAGCGCGCGCGCGTCCGTGATGCGCAGCCCGTGCGAAAACTCGGATTCGACACCGTGCAGGCTCAGTTGCTCCTCGACCTGCGGGCGCGAGCCGTGCACCAGCACGATCTGGATACCCATCGCCTGCAGCAGCGCGATGTCGGACACGAGCGCATTCAGCAGCCCCTGCTGCACCACCTCGCCGCCGAACCCCACGACGAACGTGCTGTTGCGGAACTTGTGGATATAGGGCGCGACGGAGCGCATCCAGTCGACGAACTGCGCGTGACTGGCGGCCGAGTCGTCGGCGGCCGGCGGCGTCGTGGCGCCGGTCTGGGCGGGAGGGAGGTCGGTTTGGGAATTCATGGGCGGGATTATAATGCGCCCCCATGTCGAATGTACCTAAAAGTCCCGCGCCGACGCGGGCCAAAGCGCCGTCGGCCCGGCACCCGGATGGTGCGGCCGATGCACGCCAGCAGCAGGGCCAGCCGCCGCGCCGGCAGCAGGAACGGCAGGCGGGCAAGCCTGCACACGCGCCGCGCGGGCCGCGCGGCGACGAATCGCGCGGCGACGCGCGCCAGCCGGCCGCGAAGGATGCATCCGTTGCAACGGGCGAGCGCGCGCCGCGCCGTGAGCGTCCGCCGCGCGCCGTCGTCGCGCCGAACCCGGTCCCGCCGATCACGTACCCCGAAAGCCTGCCCGTGTCGGGCAAGCGCGACGAAATCGCGCGCGCGATCGCCGGTCATCAGGTTGTCATCGTCTGCGGCGAAACCGGCTCGGGCAAGACCACGCAGCTGCCCAAGATCTGTCTCGATCTCGGCCGCGGCCTCGGCGCCGGCGGCACGGGCCTGATCGGCCATACGCAGCCGCGCCGCCTCGCTGCGTCGTCCACCGGCCGCCGGATCGCCGAGGAACTCGGCACGCCGTTCGGCGAAGTGGTCGGCTACAAGGTGCGCTTTACCGACAATCTCGCGCCGGGCGCGTCCGTGAAGCTGATGACGGACGGGATCCTGCTCGCCGAGACGCAGACCGATCCGTTGCTGAAGGCGTACGACACGCTGATCATCGACGAGGCGCACGAGCGCAGCCTGAACATCGACTTCCTGCTCGGCTACCTGAAGGAAATCCTGCCGAGGCGGCCGGACCTGAAGCTGATCGTCACGTCCGCGACGATCGACGCCGATCGCTTCGCGCGCCATTTCGGCACCGACGAGCGTCCCGCGCCCGTGATCGAGGTGAGCGGGCGGCTGTATCCGGTCGAGATGCGCTACCGGCCGGTGGCCGAGGATCGCCCGGCCGTCAAGCACGCCGAAGGCACGGCCGGCCGGGACCGCGTGAAGACCGCGCGCGAAGCCGAGCGCGACCTGATGGACGCGATCGTCGACGCGGTCGACGAGCTGTGCCGCGAAGGCCCCGGCGACGTGCTGGTGTTCCTGCCCGGCGAGCGCGAGATCCGTGAAGCGGCCGAGGCGCTGCGCAAGCACCATCCGCCGCACACCGAGATCCTGCCGCTGTTCGCGCGGCTCTCGGCGGCCGACCAGGACAAGGTATTCAAGGCGTCGAACGCGCGCCGGATCGTGCTCGCGACCAACGTGGCCGAAACCTCGCTGACGGTGCCGGGCATCCGCTACGTCGTCGACACCGGCCTCGCGCGCGTGAAGCGCTATTCGTACCGGAACAAGGTCGAGCAACTGCAGGTCGAGTCGATCTCGCAGGCGGCCGCGAACCAGCGCGCGGGCCGTTGCGGCCGGGTGGCCGACGGTGTCTGCATCCGCTTGTACGAGGAAAGCGACTACCAGGCGCGCGCGCGTTTCACCGATCCGGAAATCCTGCGCTCGTCGCTCGCGTCGGTGATCCTGCGGATGAAGTCGCTGCACCTTACCGCGATCGAATCGTTTCCGTTCCTCGAGCCGCCGCCCGGTCGCGCGATCGCGGACGGCTACCAGTTGCTCAATGAACTCGGCGCGGTCGACGACGACAACGCGCTGACGCCGCTCGGCCGCGAACTCGCGCGGCTGCCGCTCGACCCGCGCGTCGGCCGGATGATTCTCGCCGCGCGCGACCAGCAGTCGCTGCGTGAAGTGCTGATCATCGCGAGCGCGCTGTCCGTGCAGGATCCGCGCGACCGTCCGATCGAGGCGCAGGAGCAGGCCGACCAGGCGCACCGCCGGTTTGCCGACGAGCGTTCCGAATTCCTGCAGTGGCTGAAGATCTGGGCGTGGTTCGAAGAGGCCGTCGCGCACAAGAAGTCGAACCGGCAACTGATCGACGCGTGCCGGCAGAATTTCCTGTCGCACTTGCGGCTGCGCGAATGGCGCGATGTCCATTCGCAACTGCTGACCGTCGTGCGCGAGCACGGCTGGCGGCTGAACGAAGTCGAGGCGACTTACGAGCAGATCCATCTGGCCCTGTTGACGGGCCTGCTCGGCAACCTCGGCCTGAAGGCCGACGACGATCCGCATTATCTCGGCGCGCGCGGGATCAAGTTCTACCTGTGGCCGGGCTCCGTGCTCGCGAAGAAGGCCGGCCGCTGGGTGATGGCGGCCGAGCTCGTCGAGACGAGCCGGCTGTACGCGCGCTGCCTCGCGAAGATCGAGCCCGAATGGGTCGAGAAGATCGGCGCGCATTTGCTGAAGAAATCGCTGTCGGAGCCCCACTGGGAAAAGCGCCCGGCGCAGGTCAGCGCGTACGAGCGTGCGACGCTGTACGGGCTGCCGATCTACCATCGCCGGCGCGTCGCATTCGGCAAGCAGGATCCGTCGCGCGCACGCGAGCTGTTCATCCGCGGCGCGCTGGTCGAGGGCGAGTTCGATACGAAGCTCGCGTTCTTCGCGCACAACCGCAAGCTGCTCGCCGACATCGAGCAGCTCGAACACAAGTCGCGCCGGCAGGACGTGCTGGTCGACGACGAACTGATCTACGCGTACTACGACCAGGCGATTCCGGAAGGGATTCACACGGGCGCCGCGTTCGAGCGCTGGTATCGCGACGAGGTGAAGAAGAGCGGCCAGCCCGAGGACAAGCTGCGGCTGCTGTACCTGTCGCGCGACGACCTGATGCGCCACGAGGCGGCCGGCGTGACGACCGAGCTGTTCCCGAAGCGCGCGACGATGGCCGGCGTCGAGATGGCGCTCACGTATCACTTCGAGCCCGGCACGCCGCGCGACGGTGTGACGCTCGTGGTGCCGCTGTATGCGCTGAACCAGGTCGACGCGCGCCGCTGCGAGTGGCTGGTGCCGGGGATGCTGAAGGAAAAGGTGCAGTTGCTGCTGAAGTCGCTGCCGCAGAAGCTGCGCCGGCATTGCGTGCCGCTGCCCGAGTACGCGGCCGGCTTCGTCGAGCGGATGGGCCGCGAGCGCTTCGGCGCGGGCGGGCTCGTCGAAGCGCTGATCGCCGACGTGCGCGGTGAAACGCAAATCGCGATGAAAACGGCCGACTTCAAGCTGGAAACGCTGCCCGCGCACCTGTTCATGAACTTCAAGGTGATCGACGAGCACGGCCGCCAGCTCGCGATGGGGCGCAATCTCGCGCAGCTTCGCCAGGAGCTGGGCGCGCAGGCGCAGCAGCAGTTCCAGAAGATCGCGGCGGCGTCGACGATCGCGGCCGGCGGCGATGCCGACGGCGGCGAGCCGATCGGCCAGGTGCCGGCCACGGCCGCGACGACCGGCGCAGCCGGCCGCAACGCGAAGGGCGGCAAGGGCGTGGCGCCGCAGACGGCCGCGCCGGCGGAAGCTGGCGCGACCGCGCTGTACGAGAACCTCACGACGTGGAATTTCGGCAAGCTGCCCGAGCTGCTGGAGATCCGCCGGCGCGGCCAGACGCTGTACGGCTACCCGGCGCTCGTCGATCGCGGCACGCATTGCGACGTCGAGGTGTTCGATTCGCCGGAGGAGGCCGCGCGCATCCACCGGGCCGGCCTGCGGCGGCTGTTTGCGCTGCAGCTGAAGGAGCCGATCAAGTTCCTCGAGAAGAACCTGCCGGGCCTGCGCGAGATGGCGATGCAGTACATGTCGCTCGGCACGCAGGACGAGCTGCGCGACCAGCTGATCGACACGGCGCTCGACCGCGCATGCCTGCAGGACCCGCTGCCGGACGACGACGCGAGCTTCCACGCGCGCCGCGACGAGGGCCGGAGCCGCCTGAACCTGCTCGCGCAGGAAATCGCGCGGCTGGTCGGGCAGATCCTGGCCGAATACGCGGGGCTCGTGAAGAAGCTCGCGCAGGCGAAGCCGTTCGCGCAGGCGCATGCGGACCTGCAGCAGCAGCTCGCCGCGCTGGTCGGCAAGCGCTTCGTGATCGATACACCGTACGCGCAACTGGCGCACTTCCCGCGCTACCTGAAGGGCATCGCGCTGCGGATCGACAAGCTGAAGGCCGACCCGGCGCGCGACGCGAAGCAGTCGGCCGACCTGCTGCCGCTCGCGCAGCAGTACCAGCGCGCGGTGTCGCAGCGCGGCGGCGTCGCCGATGCGCGGCTCGCGGAATTCCGCTGGCTGCTCGAGGAACTGCGGATTTCGTTGTTCGCGCAGGAACTGCGCACGCCGATGCCTGTCTCTGTCAAGCGTCTGCACAAGGTCTGGGAGTCGATGCAGCGCTAGCGCAACATCGGTTTCCCGGGCCCGCACCGGCGGCCGGCCCCGGCCGGCCGCGCGGCGCTTGCCGCGCCGGCCGTCAGGGCCGCCGCGGCAAGCGTCGAAGTGGCGCAAAGCCGGCTTCGGTCAACCGGCCGGGCCGGTTGAACGTTTTACAATGACGGTTGTTCCACGACGTGAGTCTTCATGCGCACTTTCCTTTCCCTCGGCCGCACGCTCGCGCTGGCCGCCGCCGTGCTGGCGCCCGCCGCCCACGCGAATAATGTGATCATCCTCAATTCGGCTGAAGCGACGCTGTCCCTGATCGACCAGCAGACCCGTCAGGTCGTCGCCACGATGCCGACCGGCAAGGAACCGCACCACCTGATGGCGACGCCCGACAATTCGTCGCTGATCGTTGCAAATTCGGTCTCGAACAGCCTGATGTTCCTCGATCCGAAGACGGGCAAGCTGCAGCGCACCGTCGAAGGGATCGACGATCCTTACCAGCTCGGCTTCTCGCCCGACCGTAAATGGTTCGCGGCGGCCGGCCTGCGCCTCGACCGCGTCGACATCTACGGCTACGACGGCCGCGACCTGAAGCTCGTGAAGCGCGTGCCGCTCGAGGTGATGCCGAGCCACCTCGCGTTCACGAAGGACAGCAAGACGCTGCTCGTGTCGCTGCAGGTTTCCGGCGAGATCGCGGCGATCGACCTGCCGACGCAGACGGTCAAGTGGAAGATGAAGGTCGGCAAGGTGCCGGCCGGCCTGTGGCTCACGCCGGACGACAAGTACCTGCTCGTCGGGATGACCGGCGCGGATTACGTCGCGGTGGTCGACTGGCGCAACCAGAAGGTCGTCAAGCAGATCTATACCGGCAAGGGCGCGCACAACTTCCGCTCGCTCGCCGACGGCACGCACGTCGCGGTCACGAACCGGGTCGCGAACACGATCAGCATCATCGACGAGAACACGCTCACCAACGTCGGCGACATCACCGGCCTGCTGCCGGGCCCGGACGACATGGAGCTGTCCGCCGACAAGAAGTCGCTGTGGGTGACGTTCCGCTTCGCGAAGAAGGTCGGGATCATCGACCTGGCGTCGCGCAAGCTGGTGCAGACGATCGCCGTCGGCCGCTCGCCGCACGGCATCTATTTCTACGACCGCGCGCCGTGGCGCGCCGCGAACGGCGCGTGACGGGCGGGGGAGAACGATGCTGCACCTGATCGATGCATTCGTATCGGACATCCAGACCTGGCTGTACGTCGACGTCGTGCAGCCGCTCCTCTTCAAGTTCAACCTGATGGACTATGACGAGGACACCTACGACGCGCTGTACTGGGTGATCGTCGGGGCGCTGCAGATGGTGCTGATGTTCGTGCTGCTGCGCCCGCTCGAGGCGCTGCTGCCCGTCGAGCGCTGGACGAACCGCCGGGCCGTGCGGGTCGACGTGATCTATACGGCGATCGCGAAGCTCGGCATCTACTCGCTGTTCTTCTTCTTCGCGCTGCAGCCGCTGTTCGACAACTTCCAGGCGTGGCTGCGCCTGCACGGCGTCGCGAACCTCAACCTCGACTACCTGTGGCCGGGCGTGACCTCGAAGCCGATCGTCACGTTCGCGATCTATCTCGTCGTGCTCGACTTCGCCGGCTACTGGTATCACCGCTGGCAGCACAAGTTCGGCATCTGGTGGGAACTGCACGCGGTGCATCACAGCCAGCGCCAGATGTCGCTGTGGTGCGACGACCGCAACCATGTGCTCGACGACGTGATCCAGTCGTGCTTCTTCGCGGCGATCGCGCTCGTGATCGGCGTGACGCCGTCGCAGTTCGTCGTGCTGACTGCGTTCACGAACTTCATGCAGAGCATTCAGCACACGAATGCGCGGCTGTCGTTCGGCTGGCTCGGCGAGCGCCTGTTCGTGAGCCCGATCTTCCACCGCCGCCACCACGCGGTCGGCTACGGCCACGAAGGCACGAAGTACGGCTGCAACTTCGGCGTGCTGTTCCCGTGGTGGGACATGATGTTCGGCACCGCGTCGTGGAACCGCACGGTCGAGCCGACCGGCATCCGCGACCAGGTCGAGGGCGTGTCCTACGGCGACGGTTTCTGGGCGCAGCACGGCCTCGCGTTCGTGCGGATCTTCCGGCGCCTGTTCCCCGCCAAGCGCGGCGCTGCATCGGCCTGATCCGGCCATTCCCGTCTTGAGCGGCTCTCCCACGCGGCCCGCATGTGCTTTGGCGCATGCGGGCCGCGTGGTTTATCCTTTCCCCGTTTTTCTCCGTCGATACAGGCTCGCATGAACGACTTGCTGCGTTCCTTCGTCCGCGCATTGGCGAGTGCACTGCATCCGCGCATGCTGTGGCTCACCCTGATGCCGTTTCTCGTCTCGGCCGTCCTGTGGGGCGTCGTGCTGTGGTTCTCGTGGCAGTCGCTGCTGGACCTCGCACGCGGCGCGCTCGACGGCTTCGTGCTGACGGCCATGCTGTACCGCGCGTTCGACGCGATCGGCATGTCGCAGCTGCATGCGGTCGTCGCGCCGTTCGTGGTCGTGTCGCTCGCGATTCCGCTGATCGTGCTGACCGTGCTGCTGCTGATCGCGACGATTTCGATGCCGGTCGTGATCAAGCACCTCGCGAACCGCCAGTTCGCGGCGCTCGAGCCGAAGCGGGGCGGCACATTCTTCGGCAGCGTGTTCAATTCGCTGGGGGCGGCGCTGGCCGGCGTCGTCGTGCTGGTCGTCACGATCCCGCTGTGGCTGATTCCGCCGTTCTTCGCGCTGCTGCCGCCGGTGATCTGGGGCTGGCTCACCTACCGCGTGATGACCTACGACGCGCTCGCGCTGCACGCGAGCCGCGACGAGCGCCGGGCGCTCGTGCGGCGGCACCGCTGGCCGCTGATCGGCATCGGCGTCGCGACCGGGCTGCTCGGCACCGTGCCGACCTTCGTGTGGGTATCGTCGGTCTGGATGATGGTGCTGTTCCCGTTCGTCGCGGCGGCCATGATCTGGGTATACGCTTTCATCCTCGTCTTCTCGGCGCTGTGGTTCGGGCATTACTGCCTGCGCGCGCTGGAGGACCTGCGCGCGAGTTCGCGCGCCACCGCAATCGACATGGGGCAGGCATGAGCATCGGCATCATCATCATCGGCGACGAAATCCTTTCGGGCCGCCGGCAGGACAAGCATCTGGCGAAAGTCATCGAGCTGCTCGGCGCGCGCGGCCTCGCGCTCGACTGGGCCGAATACGTCGGCGACGATCCGGCGCGCATCACGGCGACCCTCGCACGCGCGATCGCGTCGGGCGACATCGTGTTCTCGACGGGCGGGATCGGCGCGACGCCGGACGACCACACGCGCCAGTGCGCGGCCGCCGCGCTCGGCGTGCCGCTCGAGCTGCATCCGGAAGCGAAGGTGCTGATTTCCGAGCGGATCCGCGAAACGCACGCCGATCCGGCCACGCCGGTCGATTTCGAGTCGCCGGAGAACCAGCACCGCTTCAACATGGGCGTGTTCCCGGTGGGCGCGACGATCATTCCGAACGGCTACAACCGGATTCCCGGCTTCTCGGTCGGCGACCTGCACTTCGTGCCGGGCTTCCCGGTGATGGCGTGGCCGATGATCGAATGGGTGCTCGACACGAAGTACGCGCACCTGCATCACGCGACGCCGCACGCGGAGCGCTCGCTGTACGTGTTCGAACTGCCGGAATCGACGCTCACGCCGCTGATGGAGCGCATCGAGCGCGATTTCCCGGGCGTGCGCGTGTTCAGCCTGCCGAGCGTCGGCGATGCGGAGCGCGGCGGGATCTACGCGCGCCGTCACATCGACCTTGGTGTGAAGGGCGAACCGGAAGCGGTCGCGGCCGCGTACGTGAAGCTGCGCGAAGGTGTGCACCTGCTCGGCGGCGACGTCGTCGAACCCGACACGCCGCGCGCCTGAGCGGCTCCTCGATCAGTCACGCAAAAACCACGGGCCGCGCAACGCGGCCCGTCATCGGCATGTCATCGCCCGGCTCGACGATGGGGTTTCGTCACCGGCGGGAGCGGCGTGCCGTCAGGCGCCGATCCACGGCAGTTTCCGGAAGCACCAGCCTTCGACCGTCTTGCGGTGGCCTTCGGCGTCCTTCGCGCCCTCGAAGCCTTCGAGCAGGTCGAAGGCCTTCGTGAAGCCGGCCTGCGTGGAGGCGATCGCGGCGAGCTTCGAGCGCGCGGCGCTGCGGCACAGGAACAGGATGGGCGTATCGGCCGGGAGGGCCGCCTTCAGTTCGTTGACGAATTCGGCGTTCGGCACGCCGCCCGGGTAGCGCGTCCATTCGAGGTGCAGGTACTGGCCGTCGCCGACGAGCGGGCGCCCGATCCAGTCGAGTTCGGCGCGGGTGCGCACGTCGACGAGGCGCGCCGACGGATCGAGCTGCAGCAGTTCGAAGGCCTCGGCCGGCAGCAGCGCCCCGGCGTAGTTGAGCGAGGCTTGTGCGCGGCGTTCGTCGGCCTTCGCGTAAAGCTGGTCGAGCGTACTCATGGCAGGGAGTCTCCTATCGGTCAAACGAGCATTCTAGCGCGGCGTCGCGGCACGGATATCCGCCTGGGGTACGGTATGCGCACCCCACACGCGCTCACCAAAAGAGTGCAGAATGGTGCGCATGCACCAAGATGATTCGGCGAGCAGGGCGCGCCGCGATGGTTGCACCATGTCGGTGCTTTTGGTTGGCGGGCGGGGCGCAGCGGAGCCCCGGAATTGCGCAGCACAGCCCCGTCGCGACGAGCGCCGGCGCGATTCGCGCCAATCTCGCGCATAGGTGGCACGGAAGCTGCTTTATAGAATTCGGTCGAATCGGGGCGCGCTGCGCCAAAGCAAGACCCCGGTCAGCTCGATAAACGAGGCGGTTCCCAGTCCGCCGGAATTGTTCAATCAGGAGAAGAGGTTATGAGTAAAACCGTCGCCGACGTCATGCAGCTCGTGAAGGACGAGGACGTCAAGTTTGTCGATTTCCGCTTCACGGATACGCGCGGCAAGGAACAGCACGTGTCGGTGCCGGTTTCGGCGTTTGACGAAGACAAGTTCGAAAGCGGCCATGCATTCGACGGCTCGTCGATCGCCGGCTGGAAGGGTATCGAGGCGTCGGACATGCTGCTCATGCCGGACCCGACCGCTGCCTTCATCGACCCGTTCTATGAAGAGTCGACCCTGGTGCTGACCTGCGACGTGGTCGAGCCGGCCGACGGCAAGGGCTACGAGCGCGATCCGCGTTCGCTCGCGAAGCGCGCGGAAGCGTACCTGAAGAGCACGGGCATCGGCGATACCGCCTACTTCGGTCCGGAACCGGAATTCTTCATTTTCGACTCGGTCCAGTGGAACACGGACATGTCGGGCTGCTTCGTGAAGATCAACTCGGAAGAAGCACCGTGGTCGGCCGGCAAGGAATTCGAAGGCGGCAACACGGGCCACCGTCCGGGCACGAAGGGCGGCTACTTCCCGGTCGCACCGGTCGACACGTTCCAGGACATGCGCTCGGAAATGTGCCTGCTGCTCGAACAGCTCGGCATCCCGGTCGAAGTGCACCACCACGAAGTGGCGGGCCAGGGCCAGAACGAAATCGGCACGAAGTTCTCGACGCTGGTTCAGCGCGCCGACTGGACGCAATGGTCGAAGTACATCATCCACAACGTCGCGCACTCGTACGGCAAGACGGCAACCTTCATGCCGAAGCCGGTCGTCGGCGACAACGGTTCGGGCATGCACGTTCACCAGTCGATCTGGAAGGACGGCCAGAACCTGTTCGCGGGTAACGGCTACGCCGGCCTGTCGGAACTGGCGCTGTTCTACATCGGCGGCATCATCAAGCACGCCCGTGCGCTGAACGCGATCACGAACCCGACGACGAACTCGTACAAGCGTCTGGTCCCGCACTTCGAAGCACCGGTGAAGCTCGCCTACTCGGCACGCAACCGTTCGGCATCGATCCGCATTCCGCACGTGTCGAACCCGAAGGGCCGCCGTATCGAAACGCGCTTCCCGGATCCGATGGCGAACCCGTACCTGCTGTTCTCGGCACTGATGATGGCAGGCCTCGACGGGATCCAGAACAAGATCCATCCGGGCGAAGCCGCGGACAAGAACCTGTACGACCTGCCGCCGGAAGAGGATGCAAAGATCCCGACCGTCTGCGCGGGTCTCGACCAGGCAATCGAAGCGCTCGACAAGGATCGCGAGTTCCTGACCCGTGGCGGCGTGTTCACGGACGGCATGCTCGACGCGTACCTCGCGCTGAAGGAGCAGGAGCTGGCGAAGTTCCGCATGACGACGCACCCGATCGAGTTCGAGATGTACTACTCGCTCTAATCGGCGATGGCGCTTCGATTCAGCGCCGTCATGCCGGTTCGTTCCCGTCGCGCGGCCTGCGGCGGGAACGGCGGAGTCTGAAAGGGGCGGCGTCCAGCCGTCCCTTTTTTGTTCCGGTGATTTTTCCTTTTCTGGCCCGTTGAGGCGCGACAAGCACGCAGATGGTTCTGAAGAATCTGATCAAGGCGAAAACGGGGCAGCCCGAGCGACTGACGGACGATGAGCGGCTCGCACGCTCGGGCCTGCTGGCGGGGCTGGAAGCGCTGCCGACGGTCGTGATCGTGCTCGATCGCAAAACGCTGCGGATCGCGTTCGCGAACCCGTCCGCGGAGGCGATGCTCGACATTTCGCGCCGGCAGCTCGCGCAGCGGCCGTGGGGCGAGATCTTTCCGAATGCGAACGAGCTGGCATCGACGATCACCGCGATCGGCGAGGAACGCTTTCACGCGACGCACCTCGACACCGTGCTCGACCGGCCCGGCCGCGAACCGCTGCATGTGCATGCGATCGTCGGCTTCCTCGAGACCGCGCCCGATTTCGTGCTCGTCGAGCTGTTCGAGAACGAGCGGCAGTCGCGCACCGATCGCGAGGAGCGCATCCACGACCTGACCGCGGTCAACAAGCAACTGATCCGCAACCTCGCGCACGAGATCAAGAACCCGCTCGGCGGCATTCGCGGCGCAGCCCAGCTGCTCGAATTCGAGCTCGGCGAGCGCGAGCGCGGCGAGTTGCGCGAATACACGCAGGTGATCATCAAGGAGTCCGACCGCCTGCAGACGCTCGTCGACCGGTTGCTGGAGCCGCACCGGCACCCGCACATCGTCGGCGACGTGAACATTCATGAAGTATGCGAACGCGTGCGCGCGGTGATGCTCGCGGAATTCCCGCGCGGGCTCACGATCGAGCGCGACTACGACGTGAGCGTGCCGGACCTGCGCGGCGACAAGGAGCAACTGATCCAGGCGTTGCTCAACATCGTGCGCAACGCCGCGCAGGCGCTGCGCGAACGCATCGCGCAGGGCGACGCGAAGATCGAGCTGCGCACGCGCATTGCGCGCAAGGTGACGATCGCGAAGCGCCTGTACCGGCTGGCACTGGACTTGCACGTGATCGACAACGGGCCCGGCATTCCGGAGGAAATTCGCGACCGGATCTTCTACCCGCTCGTGTCCGGGCGCGACGACGGCAGTGGCCTCGGCCTCACGCTCGCGCAGACGTTCGTGCAGCAGCACGACGGGATGATCGAGGTCGAAAGCCGGCCCGGACGTACCGAATTTCAGATCCTGCTGCCGCTCGACCATTGAGCGGCAGCATGGCGATTCACCAGATTCACCAATATCTGACCGACCTATGAAGCCGATCTGGATAGTAGACGACGACCAATCGATCCGCTGGGTGCTCGAAAAGGCGCTCGCCCGGGACAGCTTCGCGACGAAGAGTTTCGCGAACGTGCGTGACGCGCTGGCCGCGCTCGACCACGAGACCCCGCAGGTGCTCGTATCCGACATCCGGATGCCGGGCGGCTCGGGCCTCGAGTTGCTGCAGGCGATGCACGAGCGCCTGCCGGGCCTGCCCGTCATCATCATGACGGCGTTCTCCGATCTCGACAGCGCCGTCGCGGCGTTCCAGGGCGGCGCGTTCGAATATCTCGCGAAGCCGTTCGACGTCGACAAGGCGGTCGAGCTGATCCGCCGCGCGGTGGAGGAAAGCCTGCGCGGCGGTGCGCCGCAGGACGAGCGCGTGGCCGAGGCGCCCGAGATGCTCGGCCAGGCGCCCGCGATGCAGGACATGTTCCGCGCGATCGGCCGCCTGTCGCACTCGGCCGCGACCGTGCTGATCACCGGCGAATCGGGCACCGGCAAGGAGCTCGTCGCGCGTGCGCTGCACCGTCACAGCCCGCGTGCGAACGGGCCGTTCATCGCGCTGAACACCGCGGCGATTCCGAAGGACCTGCTCGAATCCGAGCTGTTCGGCCACGAGCGCGGCGCGTTCACCGGCGCGCAGACGACGCGGCAGGGCCGCTTCGAGCAGGCCGAGAACGGCACGCTGTTCCTCGACGAAATCGGCGACATGCCGTTCGACCTGCAGACGCGCCTGTTGCGCGTGCTGTCGGACGGGCAGTTCTATCGGGTCGGCGGCCACAACCCGCTGCGCGCGAACGTGCGCGTGATCGCCGCGACGCACCAGAATCTCGAATCGCGCGTGAGGCAGGGGCTGTTCCGCGAGGACCTTTACCACCGGCTCAACGTGATCCGGCTGCGCCTGCCGCCGCTGCGCGAACGCAGCGAGGATATCGCGCTGCTCACGCGCCACTTCCTGCAGAAGAGCGCGCGCGATCTCGGCGTCGAGCCGAAGCGCGTGTCCGACGAAGCGCTGGCTTACCTCACGTCGCTGGCGTTTCCCGGCAATGTGCGCCAGCTCGAGAACCTCGCGAACTGGCTGACCGTGATGGCGCCCGCGCAGACGGTCGAGATCAAGGACCTGCCGCCCGACCTCGTGCCGGCCGGTGCGCCGGTGGGCGCGACGGGAGACGGCACGGATGCGCACGGCAGCGGTGGCGAGGCTGCGCTCGCGCAACCGGCGCTCGGTGCGCTGCCGGCGGTGTCCGCGCCCGTCGCAGCCGCGCCGAACGGCGGCGCGCCGGCCGGCTATCCGATCTGGGAGCATGGCTTGCGTACCGAAGTCGCACGGCTGTTGCGCGAGAACTCGGCCGACGTGATGGACGAACTCGCACGCCGCTTCGAGGCGGCCGTGATTCGCGAGGCGCTCGACTTCACGCGCGGCCGCAAGGTCGAGGCCGCGGAGCGGCTCGGCATCGGCCGCAACACGATCACGCGCAAGATCCAGGAACTCCATCTGGAGCCCTGAGCACGATTCGCGGCATGCGCGGGCATCGCGCATGCCGCGATCGGACATAATCGCGGTTTGCATGCCGTTTGCCATTCCGCCCATTCTCAATGTCCGATTCCTTCCGCTGGCCCGCCGGGGCCGACACGTTCCGTTTCCTCGAAGCGCTCGACAGCAAGCGCGCCCGCACGTGGGTCGACGAGCAGAATGCGCGCACGCGCGCCGCGCTGCGTGACGACGACGCGTATCGCGCGCTGACGGCGCGCCTCGCCAAAGCGTACCTGCCGCGCGAGCGCCCGGTGATTCCGACCCGCTGGCGCGACTGGGCCTACGACCTGTGGCAGGACGATCTTCATCCGAAGGGGCTGTGGCGCCGCACGCGCTGGGACGACTGGCGCGCGGGAAAGCCGGCGTGGGAAACGCTGCTCGACGTCGACGCGCTCGGTGCGCAGGAGGGCGAGTCGTGGGTGTTCGAGCAGGACGCGATCCTGTACCCGGACGGCGATCGCGCGCTGCTGTCGCTGTCGCCGGGCGGCGCCGATGCGGTCGTCGTGCGCGAATTCGATCTCGTCGAGCGCCGTTTCGTCGACGGCGGCTTCACGATCGACGAGCCGGGGCATCACACGGTCGGCTGGATCGATCGCGATACCGTCTACGTGAGCTGGGATCGCGGCGAAGCGCATGCGACCGCGGCCGGCTATCCGTATGAAGCGCGGCGCTGGGTGCGCGGCACCGCGCTTGCCGATGCGCCCGTCGTATTCCGCGGCGAACCCGACGACATCAGCGCGGGTGCGGGGTTCGATCCGATCGACAACCGTCACGTCGCGTGGCGCAGCGTCGATTTCTTCGACGCACATGCGTACCGCTTGACGGAGGCGGGCGAGTGGGCGCGCTACGACGTGCCGACCCACGTCGAGGTCGGGTTCTGGGAAGGCTGGCTCATGCTGGAGCCGCGCCTCGACTGGGATTGCGACGGCGTGCGCCATGCGGGCGGTTCGCTGCTCGCGATCCGCGAGCAGGCGTTCCTGGCCGGGGCGCGCGAATTCACGACGCTGTTCGCGCCGCAACCGTCGACGTCCGCGTGCACGTGGACGCACACGCGCACGACGCTGATCGCGAGCTGGCTCGACGACGTGCACAATCGCACGATGCTGTGGCAGCCGAGCCAGGCCGACGACGGCACGTGGACGTGGGACGCGCGGCCGTTCGAATGGCCGGGGCCGGGCGATGCGCAGATCGACGTCGAGCCCGTCGAGTCGACGCTGAACGACGAGATTTACGTGGACGTCGACACCTGTCTCGATCCGCCCGAATGCTGGCTTGCCGACCTTGCGGATCGCGCGGACGATGCGCCGTCGCGCCGCGTGCTGCTCGACCGGCCGCCGGTGCAGTTCGACGCGGCCGGGCTCGTCGTGCGCCGCGCGAGCGCGCGCTCGCAAGACGGCACGACGGTGCCGTACACGCTGATCGGGCCGCGCGATTCACTCGACGTGGCCGACGGCGCCACGCGTGTCGCGCGGCCGTGCCTGCTGTCGGGCTATGGCGGTTTTGCGATCCCGAACCTGCCGGGCTACAGCGATGCGTTCGGTATCGGGTGGCTCGAGCGCGGTGGCGTGATGGCGTTCGCGCACATCCGCGGCGGCGGCGAGTTCGGGCCGCGCTGGCACGTCGATGCGCAGCGCGAACACCGCCAGCGTTCCTTCGACGATTTCATCGCGGTGGCCGAGGACCTGGCCGCCACCGGCGTGACGACTGCCGCGCAGCTCGGCATCGAGGGCGGCAGCAACGGCGGATTGCTGGTCGCCGCGTGCATGGTGCAGCGGCCGGAGCTGTTCGGCGCGGTGCTCTGCCGCGTGCCGCTGCTCGACATGCGGCGTTATCCGAAGCTGCACGCGGGCGCCGCATGGCTCGACGAATACGGCGACCCGGACGATCCGCACGAAGGTGCGGCGCTGGCCGCGTACTCGCCGTATCACCGCGTGCGCGAAGGCGTCGCGTATCCCCCGCTACTGCTGACGACGTCGACGCGTGACGACCGCGTGCATCCGGCGCACGCCCGCAAGATGGCCGCGCGCATGCAGGCGCTCGGTCACGAACGGGTCTGGTATTGGGAGAACACCGACGGCGGCCACGGCAGCGCCGACGATCTGGAACGCGCGGAGGCCGATGCGGCCGAATTCGGGTTCCTGTGGGCCCATCTGGGGCCGGCGCCCGCGCGACGCTGAACGCGCGCGGGCTGCCCGGGAGATCAGCCGACGACCGCGACGACGGGCGTGTGGTCGGACGGCTGTTCCCACGTGCGCGGCGTGCGATCGACTTCGCACGACGTGCAGGTTTCGGCCAGCGCCGGCGACAGCAGCACGTGGTCGATGCGCAGCCCCGCGTTGCGGCGGAACGCCATCATCCGGTAGTCCCACCACGTGAAGGTCTTCTCCGGCTGTTCGAAGCGGCGGAACGCATCGACGAAGCCGAGCTCGATCAGTTGCGCGAAGTGAGCGCGCTCCTGCGGCGACACGAGGTTCTGGCCTTCCCATTTTGCAGGGTCGTGCACGTCGCGGTCTTCCGGCGCGATGTTGTAGTCGCCGAGCAGCGCGAGCTTCGGGTAGCGCTGCAGCTCGGTGCGCAGCCATGCCTGCAGCGCGTCGAGCCATTGCATCTTGTAGACGAACTTGTCGGAGTCGGGCGCCTGTCCGTTCGGGAAATACGCGGACACGATGCGTATGCCGTCGACCGTCGCGGCGATCACGCGCTGCTGTGGATCGTCGAAACCGGGGATGTTGCGCACGATGTCCGATTCGTCGACGGCGAGCGTGTCGCGCACGAGGATCGCGACGCCGTTGTAGGTCTTCTGGCCGGTGAACCAGCTGCGGTAGCCGACTGCCTCGAGATCGGCGCGCGGGAATTTCTCGTCCGGCAGCTTCAGTTCCTGCAGGCACAGCACGTCGGTTCCGCTTTGCGCGAGCCAGTCGAGCACATGCTGCTTGCGGACGTTGAGCGAGTTGACGTTCCAGGTGGCGATTTTCATGAACGGGAGTGTGCGTGCGGGGTGAATGCGAAGGCCGCCATCTTACCGCGAGCACGGGGCGCGAACGCGCGCTTCGTGCGGGGCGGGGGAGGCGCCGCGCGCAGCCGTTTCGATGAATCGGGAAGAAATTGTGACAAAAGTATTGACGTGAGTACTCCCTCACCCTATAATTTATTTCTCTGACGCGGGGTGGAGCAGTCTGGCAGCTCGTCGGGCTCATAACCCGAAGGTCGTAGGTTCAAATCCTACCCCCGCAACCAAGCACACCAGACGATGTGCAGCGCAAGTGACCGATGCGCGCTTCGTCGACAGGAACCCGGCCTCGTGCCGGGTTTTTTGTTTTCTGCGCGGCAGCGATCAGCGCGCTGCCCACTCGACCGCCGCCTTCGCATGCAGCGCGGTCGTGTCGAATACCGGCAGCGGCGAATCGTCCGCGCCGATCAGCAGCGTGATTTCCGTGCAGCCGAGGATCACGGCCTGCGCCCCGCGCCGGGCCAGTTCCTCGATGATCGCGACGTACGTCGCGCGCGATTCCGGCGAGATGATGCCGTGACACAGCTCGTCGTAGATGATCCGGTGCACGTCGTCACGCCCGCGTTCGTCCGGCACGAGCACCTCCATCCCGAACTTGCCGCGCAGCCGCTCCGCGTAGAACGGCAGCTCCATCGTGTAGCGCGTGCCGAGCAGCGCGACGCGCTCGACATCCGCATCGCGCAGCGCGGTGCCGGTCGGATCGGCGATGTGCAGGAACGGCAGCGTCACCGCGGCTTCGATCGCATCGCACACGCGATGCATCGTATTGGTGGTCAGCACGACGAGATCGGCGCCGGCCGCCTCGAGCTGTCGCGCGGCGCCGGCCATCCGTTCGCCGAGCGCGGCCCAGTCGTGCGTGCGCTGCAGCGCTTCGATCTCCGCGAAATCGACCGTGACCAGCACGCTCTTCGCGTTGTGATGCCCGCCGTGCAGCGCCTTCGAATGGCGATTGATCATCCGGTAGTACTCGGCCGACGATTCCCAGCTCATCCCGCCGATCAGTCCGATCGTCTTCATCCGTCACCTTGGCGTTTCGTGTCTTGTGGCAGACGAGTATAGGCGCGGCTGTCCGTGCCCGGCCGGTACGATCCGCGCAAAGCGGGCCGGTACGGCGCCGCCGGGCGCGGCCGCACGCGACAGTTGAAACCGGCACTGTGTTTTTGTACAGTATCGGCACCGTGAACCCGACCATCATTCCGTCTGCCGATCCGCCCGCGCCGCCGCCGGGCGACGCGCTGCCGCGCATGCGCAAGATCATTCACTGCGACTGCGACTGCTTCTACGCGTCGGTCGAGATGCGCGACGACCCGTCGCTGCGCAACCGGCCGCTTGCGGTCGGCGGCCGGCCCGACCAGCGCGGCGTGATCGCGACCTGCAACTACGAGGCGCGGCGCTACGGCGTGCATTCGGCGATGTCGTCGGCGCTGGCGATGCGCAAGTGCCCGGACCTGCTGATCCTGCCATCCGCGATGGACAAGTACCGCGCGGCGTCGCGGCAGATCATGGCGATCTATCGCGACTACACGCCCGACGTCGAGCCGCTGTCGCTCGACGAGGCGTACCTCGACGTCAGCGGGTCGGAGCGGTGCCAGGGGAGTGCCACGCTGATAGCCCGGGAGATCCGCCAGCGCGTGTTCGACACGGTCGGCGTGACGGTGTCGGCGGGCGTCGCGCCGAACAAGTTCATCGCGAAGATCGCGTCCGACTGGAACAAGCCCGACGGGCTGTTCGTCGTGCGGCCGCACGAGATCGACGCGTTCGTCGCGGCACTGCCGGTGCGCAAGCTGCACGGTGTCGGCAAGGTGACGGCCACGCGGCTCGACCGGCTCGGCATCCAGACCTGCGCGCAGTTGCGCGACTGGCCGCTGATCGACCTGCACCGCGAGTTCGGCGCGTTCGGGCGGCGGTTGTACGAACTGTCGCGCGGGATCGACGAGCGGCGCGTGCAGGCCGACCAGGAACGCAAGTCGGTCAGCGTCGAGACGACCTACGTAACCGACCTGACGACACTCGAGCAATGCGCGGAGGAAATCCGCCGACTCGTCGTGCAACTCGACGCGCGGATCGAACGGGCGGGTGCCGCGCGCTCGATCCGCAAGCTGTACGTGAAGATCCGCTTCGCCGATTTCCAGCGCACGACGGTCGAGTGCGTGGCCGATGCAACGAATGCGGATACGGCCGTCACGCTGCTCGCGAAAGGGCTGCAACGGCGTGCGCAGGCGGTGCGGCTGCTCGGCGTCGGCGTGCGCATCGACGAAGATACCGCCGAGCGCCACGGGCAGTTCTCGCTGTTCGACGACGCATCGCCCGCGCCATGAAAAAAGGCACCGCCGAAGCGGTGCCTGTCGATGCAGCCTGAACAGCCGGAAGGGCCGGGCGGCGCTCAGTGCGCGGGCGCAGCCATCCCGTTGTGGCGCAGCAGGGCGTCGATCTGCGGCTCGCGGCCGCGGAACGCCTTGAACGAATCCATCGCCGGGCGGCTGCCGCCGACCTCGAGGATTTCGCGGCGATAGCGCGTGCCGGTCGCCGCATCGAGCACGCTGCCGCTTGCGGCGGCCGCTTCCTCGAACGCCGCGTACGCATCGGCCGACAGCACCTCGGCCCACTTGTAGCTGTAGTAGCCGGCCGCGTAGCCGCCCGCGAAGATGTGGCTGAACGTGTTCGGCCAGCGTGAGAACGCGGCTTGCGGGATCACGTGATAGCGCTCGTTGATCTCGCGTGCGAACGCGGTCACGCCGGTCGCGCCCGCCGGATCGAAGTCGACGTGCAGCAGCATGTCGAACATCGAGAACACGATCTGGCGCAGCGTGCCGAGCCCGCTCTGGAAGTTCTTCGCCGCGATCATCTTGTCGAACAGCTCGCGCGGCAGCGCGGCGCCCGTGTCGACGTGCGACGACATCGACGACAGCACGTCCCACTCCCAGCAGAAGTTTTCCATGAACTGCGACGGCAGCTCGACGGCATCCCATTCGACGCCGTTGATGCCCGACACGCCGAGTTCGTCGACGCGCGTGAGCATATGGTGCAGCCCGTGGCCGAATTCATGGAACAGCGTGATGACTTCGTCGTGCGTGAAGCACGCGGGCTTCCCGCCGACCGGCGCCGAGAAGTTGCAGGTGAGATACGCGACCGGCGTCTGCACGCTGCTGCCGCGCTTCGCGCGCGAACGCGCGTCGTCCATCCATGCGCCGCCGCGCTTGCCTTCGCGCGCATACAGGTCGAGATAGAACTGCGCGACGAGCGAGCCGTCGCGGTTCTCGACGCGGAAGAAACGCACGTCCTTGTGCCACACCGGCGCGTCGTCCGGCTTGATCTGCACGCCGAACAGCGTCTCGGTGACGGTGAACAGGCCCTTCAGCGCGGCCGGTTCCGGGAAGTACTGCTTGACCTCGTTTTCCGAGAACGCGTAGCGCTGCTGGCGCAGCTTTTCGGCCGCGAATGCGACGTCCCACGGCGCGAGTTCGGCGAGGCCGAGTTCCTTCGCGGCGAACGTGCGCAGCTCGTCCCAGTCCTTGTCGGCGTGCGGGCGCGCGCGCGTGGCGAGATCCTCGAGGAACGCGATCACCTGCTGCGGCGATTCGGCCATCTTCGGCGCGAGCGACACTTCGGCGAAGTTGCGGAAGCCGAGCATCAGCGCCTCTTCGCGGCGCAGCTTCAGCGCATCGGCGACGATCGCCGTGTTGTCCCATTCGGCCTTGCCGTCGCCGTACTGCGGCCCGAGTTCCGACGCGCGCGTCGCATAGGCGCGGTAGAGCGTTTCGCGCAGTGCGCGGTTGTCGGCGTATTGCAGCACCGGGAAGTAAGACGGGAAGTGCAGCGTGAATTTCCAGCCTTCCTTGCCATCCTTTTGCGCGGCTTCGCGCGCAGCCTCGATCGCGTCGCCGGGCAGGCCGGCCAGATCGGCCTCGTCCTGCACGAAGTACGCGTACGCGTTGGTCGCGTCGAGCACGTGGTCGGAGAATGCCTTCGACAGGGCTGCCTGCTGCTCCTGCAGTTCCGCGAAGCGCGGCTTCTGGTCCTCGGGCAGCTCGGCGCCCGACAGGCGGAAATCGCGCAGCGCGTTGTCGAGGATCTTCTTGCGTTCGGTGGACAGCGTCGCGTATTCGGCGCTTGCGGCGATCGCCTTGTACTTCTCGTACAGCGCGAGGTTCTGGCCGACGCTCGACCAGAATTCCGTCACGCGCGGCAGGTTCTCGCCATAGGCGGCCCGCAGTTCGGGCGTATCGGCAACCGCGTTCAGGTGGCCGACGATGCCCCATGCGCGACCGAGCGGCTCCGTCGCGTGCTCGACCGTCTCGACGACTGCTGCCCAGGTTGCCGGCGTCGCGGCCGCGCTTGCCGTCTCGACCGCGCGGTTGGCGTCATCGAGCAGCGTGTCGAGCGCGGGCGTCACGTGTTCCGGGCGGATCTCGCCGAAGCGGGGCAGGCCGGAGAAATCGAGTAGCGGGTTGGTGTTGGCGCTGGCGGACATTAAGACTCCCTGTCTGTTGCCGGATGAACCGGGGTGAAAAGGGTAAGGCGCGCAAGGCAACGCGGCGCCCGATATCGACATTATTGGGGCGCATCGCGCGCTTTCCAATCGTTAGTTTCTAACGATGCGATTGATGCGGGGTCGAATGCGGGGTGGAAGCGTTTGATGGCGCGGCCGACGCGGTGCGGTGCGGTGCGGCCGGCCAGGCCGGCGAGGCCGGCGAAGCGCCGGCGCGCGGAACCGCACGCCGGCTGAACGGGGCAGAGGCTCAGGCGGCCGCGTCGGCGGCGCGCTCGGCGGATTCGATCGTGTTGATCAGCAGCATCGTGATGGTCATCGGGCCGACACCGCCCGGCACCGGCGTGATGTGGCCGGCCACTTCCTTCACGCCCGCGAAATCGACGTCGCCGCACAGCTTGCCCGCGTCGTCGCGGTTCATGCCGACGTCGATCACCGTCGCGCCCGGCTTCACCATGTCGGCGGTCAGGATGTTGCGCTTGCCGACCGCGGCGACCACGATGTCGGCCTGCCGCGTGTGCGCAGCGAGGTCGCGCGTCTTGCTGTGGCAGATCGTCACGGTCGCGCCGGCGTCGATCAGCATCATCGCCATCGGCTTGCCGACGATGTTCGAGCGGCCGATCACGACCGCGTTCGCGCCCTGCAGCGGGATGTCGTGCGCCTCGAACATCTTCATCACGCCGTACGGCGTGCACGGGCGGAACAGCGGCTTGCCGGTCATCAGCGCGCCGGCGTTCGCGACGTGGAAGCCGTCGACGTCTTTCTCCGGTGCGATCGCCTCGATCACCTTGTGGCTGTCGATGTGCTTTGGCAGCGGCAGCTGGACGAGGATGCCGTGGATCTTCGGATCGCGGTTCAGCGCGTCGATACGCGCGAGCAGATCGGCTTCCGACAGCGTGTCCGGGTACGCCTCCTTCAGCGAGAAGAAGCCGTTGTCCTCGCACGCCTTGATCTTGTTGCGCACGTAGACTTCGCTCGCCGGGTTGGCGCCGACGAGGATCACCGCGAGGCCGGGCTGGTGGCCGCGTGCGGTCAGGGCGGCGGCGCGTTCGGCGGCCTGGGCGCGCAGGGTCTTCGAAAGGGCGTTGCCGTCGATGAGGAGGGCTGTCATGGTGGTGGGTCCTGCCGGGAAGTTGGAATGCGGGCGTACGGCACCCGAGGCGCCGCAGCAAAGCACGTAATTATACCGGTCGCCTGCTGCCGTCCGACAGCGAATCAACGGAAAGCGTCATGGCCGCGGCGCTCGCGCGCCGGGAGAACGGCCGCCGCCGCGCGAGTGGGCCGCATCGCGCGGGGCGGCTGGGAGCACTGGCTTGCGGGCCGGGCGGGCAGTGCCGCCGCGGCCGGCGCCCGCTCAGGCCTGCTTCTTCGACAGCGCGAGGCGCAGCAGGTCGGCCACCGTGTTGACGTTGAGCTTTTCCATGATGTTCGCGCGGTGCGCTTCGACCGTCTTGATGCTGATGCCGAGATCGTCGGCGATCTGCTTGTTCAGGCGGCCCGCGATGATCCGTTCGAGCACCTGCTGCTCGCGCGCGGTCAGCTTCGACAGGCGTTCGCTCGCGGCACGCTGTTCCTGGACGCTCTTGCTTTCGCTTCGGGCCTTGTCGAGCATCCGCTCGACGAGCTTGCGCAGCTCGGCTTCGTCGAACGGTTTCTCGATAAAGTCCATCGCACCCTTTTTCATCGTCGAGACGGCCATCGGCACGTCGCCGTGACCCGTGACGAAGATGATCGGCAGCGCGGCATTGTCGGCAATCAGGCGCTCCTGCAGTTCGAGGCCGCTCATGCCCGACATGCGGACGTCGAGGATCAGGCACGCGATCTGGCCGGCCTGCTGTGCAGGCTGGTAGGCATCGAGGAACTGCTCGGCGCTTGAGAAGCATTGCACGCGATAGCCGTTCGCCTCCAGCAGCCAGCGCAGCGAGTCCCGTACGGCCTCGTCGTCGTCAACGACAAAGACGGTTTCCTGAGTGGTGGTGACAGGGCTATTCATAGTTCTCCCGTAACGGTATGTGATGCCGATGCCTCGCGCCCCCCTTGGCCGAGATCAGCGGGTTCCCCAATGGGCAGGCTGCAGTGGAACGTTGCGCCGGATATGCGGCCATCCGGCTCGACGTTGTTGACCACCCACAGACGCCCCCGATGCGATTCGATGATCGAACGGCAGATATTCAGCCCCATGCCCATGCCATCGGACTTGGTGCTGTAAAACGGTTCAAACAGGCGCTCGGCGGTCGCTTCGTCGACGCCCGGGCCCTGGTCGATCACGCGGATGTCGACGAAGCCCGCCTCGATATCGGCGACGACGCGGATCACGCCGTCCACCGACGCCGGCTTCACGTCGGCCATTGCCTCGGCCGCGTTCTTCATCAGGTTCACGAGCACCTGCTCGATCAGCACGGGGTCGACATAAATAATAGGCATTCTTGCGAGGATTTCCGTGACGATCCGGATCCTGCGCTTCCTGGCCTCGATTTCGGCGAGCCCGACCGCGTCGGCGACGATGTCCGCGACCCGCGCCGGCTGGCGCTTCGGCTCGCTGCGCTTCACGAATTCGCGGATCCGCTTGACGATCATCCCCGCGCGCAGTGCCTGCTGCGCGGTCTTTTCCAGCGCGGGCTGCAGCGTCTCCGGCGTGCCGCGGCCGCTCTTCACGAGCGCGAGCGTGCCCGAGCAGTAGTTGTTGATCGCGGCGAGCGGCTGGTTCAATTCGTGAGCAATCGACGACGCCATTTCACCCATCGTCATCAATCGGCTCGTGAACTGCAGCTTCTCTTCCTGCTGGTGCGCGAGTTCCTGCGCCTTCTTGCGGGTCGTGATGTCGGTCGCGATCTGCATCTGCGCGAGGTGGCCGTCCACCCACTGGATGTACTGGCGGCGCACCTCGAACCACTTCTGGATGCTCTCGACGTACACCTCCTGCGCGTCCGCCGTGCTGCTCGTCAGCGCGGCGGCCGGCAGGCCCGCGAACGCGTCGACCATGTCGATCGAGTCGGACGATGCCTGCGCACGGTCGAAGCCGCCGCCCGACAGCTCGAGATGGCCGTCCGGGCGAATGCCGAACAGGTGGCGGTAGTAGCGGTTCGCGAACAGCAGCTCGGCCTCGTCGGCGGCCAGCACCGACACCGCGGCGTCGAGGCTTTCGAGTACGGTCGTGAAGCGCTCGTGCGCGGCAGCGAGTTCCTCGCGCGCGCGCTTCGGCTCGGTGATGTCGGTCATCGACGACATCCAGCCGGTCTGGCGGCCCGAGCTGTCGATCAGCGGGGAGACATAGAGGCGCGCATGGAACAGCGTGCCGTTCTTGCGCCGCACGCGCAGCTCGAAACCCGAGCTCGGCGCCTTGCCGCGCAGCGTCATGTCGAGCTGGCGCTGCATTTCCGGGTACGCGTCGCGCGGCCAGTACGGGAACGGCGCGACCTTGCCGACGAGGTCGGTTTCGTCCCAGCCCGTCATCCGGCAGAACGCGGGGTTCACGTGCGTGATGCGGCCGTGCATGTCGAGCACGCGCATGCCGATCAGCACCGAGTTTTCCATCGCGCGGCGGAAGAACGCTTCCGCGTACAGCGCCTGCTGCGCCTCGAAGCGCTGGCGCGTGTGCTTCCACAGGCTCCAGAGGCTCCACAGCACGAAGCACGACAGGCCCGCGACGAGCCACACGAGCGTGTTGTTGGTCAGGTTCGTGAGCTGCGGGAATGCATACACGCGCACGGTCAGCCCCTGGCCAGGCGGGTCGAGCGGCAGGTCGTAGTGCGAGTCGCGCGGCAGGCGCGGGCGCGTCGACGTGGACGACAGCTCGCGGTTGTTCGCGTCGGTGATCGAGATCTTGTACTTCGACGACAGCTCCTGCGGGATGTCGTGCTTCAGGATGCCTTCGACCGAGAACACCGCGGCGATCGAGCCGAGGTACTCGCGGTCGCCGCGCATCACCGGTGTCTGCAGCGTGATGAAGCCGTTGCCGAAGTCGTCGTAGATCAGCGGCGAATAGGCCTGGCGGCGCGTGCTGCGCGCCTCGTCGTACGCGCCGCGCACGGCGTCCTGCATCTGCGCGTCGCCGGGCTTCGCGAGCCGCTGGCCGAGCAGCGGCGGATGCACGGTCGGCCAGCGCTGCACGCCGGGCGACGTGTACCAGTTCAGGTAGAGGATTTCCGGATGCGTTTGCATCACGTCCGCGACGGCCATCTGGAACGCGTTCTGGTCGAGACGGCCGGAGGCGAGATCGCGCGACACCGCCTGGAGCTGTTCCTGCGCGCCCGTCATCGACAGGCGGATCTGCTGCTGCGCCCACGCGACGTTACGGAAGAGGGTGTCTTCCTGCTGCTGTTGTTCGCGGCGATTGAGGCTCCACAGGATGAGGCTCATCACCACCAGGAACACCAGGATCGACAGCAGGGGCGTCAGCAAATAGGAATTGGACCACCACGGTCCGTGGTGCCAACGGGACGGCTGCGACTCCGCCGGCGGGCCCGACGGTCGCGCCGAGCGTGCGAAAAGCCGATCGGTCAACATGGCAGGATTGTAGCGCAGCGCAATACATGGAAAACCTATACCGGATATGTTGAACGGAAACGGATTTGTTCAGCCGCGACGCGCCGGAGAGCCCCGAAATATGGGTGCAGCGCAGCAATATTCCGCATTGCGAGAAAAGATCTCACGATTCGAAAATTTTGTTGCGCCGGCCCGCGCACGCTCATTACAATCCGTCGGAGCTTGCCCGCAGCCGGTCGCGTCGCGTCGTCTGCACGAGAGCGATCCTCACATTCCAGGACCCAGGAGACGAGAATGTCCGCTGTACCGAACGAAGTGATGAAATATGTCGCCGCCGAACATGACGACGACCCGCAAGAAACCGTCGAATGGCTCGAGTCGCTCGACGGCGTAATCTCCTCCGTGGGCACTGGCCGCGCGCACTACCTGATCGAAAAGCAGATCGAATTCGCCCGCATGCACGGCGAACACCTGCCGTTTTCCGCGAATACCCCGTACATCAACACGATCCCGGTCGCCGCGCAGGCGAAGATCCCGGGCGACCAGGACATCGAGCACCGCATCCGTTCGTACACGCGCTGGAACGCGCTGGCGATGGTGCTGCGTGCAGGCAAGGACACGAACGTCGGCGGCCACATCGCGTCGTTCGCGTCGGCCGCGACGCTCTATGACGTCGGCTACAACCACTTCTGGCACGCAGCGTCCGAGCAGCACGGCGGCGATCTCGTGTTCGTGCAGGGCCACTCGTCGCCGGGTGTCTACTCGCGCGCGTTCCTGCTCGGCCGCCTGAAGGAAGAGCAGCTCGACAACTTCCGCCAGGAAGTCGACGGCAACGGCATTTCGTCGTACCCGCACCCGTGGCTGATGCCGGACTTCTGGCAGTTCCCGACCGTGTCGATGGGCCTCGGCCCGATCATGGCGATCTACCAGGCCCGCTTCATGAAGTACCTGGAAGCGCGCGGCATCACGAAGACAGAAGGCCGCAAGGTGTGGGCATTCCTCGGCGACGGCGAGACGGACGAACCGGAATCGCTCGGCGCGATCGGGATGGCGAGCCGCGAGAAGCTCGACAACCTCGTGTTCGTGATCAACTGCAACCTGCAGCGTCTCGACGGCCCGGTGCGCGGCAACGGCAAGATCATCCAGGAGCTCGAATCGGAATTCCGCGGTGCCGGCTGGAACGTGATCAAGGTCATCTGGGGCAGCCGCTGGGATGCGCTGTTCGCACGCGACAAGTCGGGCGCGCTGATGCGCCGCATGATGGAAGTCGTCGACGGCGAGTACCAGACGTACAAGTCGGAATCCGGCGCGTTCGTGCGCGAGCACTTCTTCAACACGCCTGAGCTGAAGGCGCTCGTCGCCGACTGGTCGGACGACGACATCTGGGCGCTGAACCGCGGCGGCCACGATCCGCACAAGATCTACGCGGCTTTCCACGAAGCCACGAACACGAAGGGCGCGCCGACCGTCATCCTCGCGAAGACCATCAAGGGCTACGGGATGGGCGAGTCGGGCCAGGCGATGAACATCACGCACCAGCAGAAGAAGCTGCCGGTCGAGCAACTGAAGAAGTTCCGTGACCAGTTCCGCCTGCCGATCACCGACGAGCAGATCGCCGACGTGCCGTACCTGAAGTTCGAGGAAGGCTCGAAGGAACTCGAATACATGCGCAAGCAGCGCATGGACCTCGGCGGCTACCTGCCGCACCGCCGCGAGAAGGCGACGTCGCTGCCGGTGCCGGCGCTCGACGCATTCGAGCCGCTGCTGAAGGGCACGGGCGAAGGCCGCGAGATCTCGACGACGATGGCGTTCGTGCGGATCCTGAACATCCTGCTGAAGGACAAGGCGCTCGGCAAGCGCGTCGTGCCGATCGTCCCGGACGAATCGCGTACGTTCGGCATGGAAGGCCTGTTCCGCCAGATCGGCATCTGGAACCAGCAGGGCCAGAAGTACGTGCCGGAAGATTCCGACCAGCTGATGTTCTACAAGGAATCGGAAACCGGCCAGATCCTGCAGGAAGGCATCAACGAAGCGGGCGGCATGTGCGACTGGATCGCGGCGGCGACGTCGTACTCGACGCACGGCGAGATCATGGTGCCGTTCTACATCTTCTATTCGATGTTCGGCTTCCAGCGGATCGGCGACCTGGCATGGGCCGCGGGCGACATGCGTTCGCGCGGCTTCCTGCTCGGCGGTACCGCGGGCCGCACGACGCTGAACGGCGAGGGCCTGCAGCACGAAGACGGCCACTCGCTCCTGTGGGCGGCATCGGTGCCGAACTGCGTGAGCTACGACCCGACGTTCGGCTACGAGCTCGCCGTGATCGTCCAGGACGGCCTGCGCCGCATGGTGCAGGACCAGGAAGACGTGTACTACTACATCACGGTGATGAACGAGAACTACGAGCACCCGGCGATTCCGCAGGGCGAGCACGTGGCGGCCGACATCATCAAGGGCATGTACGCGTTCAAGAAGGCCGATGCCGACCAGAAGGCGCCGCGCGTCCAGCTGCTGGGCGCAGGTACGATCTTCAACGAAGTGATCGCCGCCGCCGAGCTGCTGAAGAACGACTGGGGCGTCGCCGCCGACCTGTGGAGCGTGCCGAGCTTCACCGAGCTCGCGCGTGAAGGCCACCAGGTCGAACGCTGGAACCTGCTCCATCCGACCGAAGAGCGTCGTCTGTCGCACGTGCAGAAGTGCCTGAAGGACACGCAGGGCCCGGTCATCGCATCGACCGACTACGTCCGTGCGCTGGTCGACCAGATCCGCGGCCAGATCGATCGCCGCTTCGTCGTGCTGGGCACCGACGGCTTCGGTCGTTCGGACACCCGCGAGAAGCTGCGTCACTTCTTCGAGGTCGACCGTCACTGGGTCACCGTCGCCGCGCTCAACGCGCTGGCCGACGAGGGCACGATCGAGCGCAAGGTGGTCGCGGAAGCGATCGCCAAGTACAACCTCGATCCGTCGAAGCCCAACCCGATGACCGTTTAACGCACACGCCGTGTGATGCCGCGCGCCGCTTCCGCGAGGGGCGCGCGCGGCCATGGAGACAGAAACAGATGAGTCAAGCGATCGAAGTGAAGGTGCCGGATATCGGCGATTACAAGGATGTGCCGGTGATCGAGATCGGCGTGAAGGTCGGCGATACCGTCGAGCCGGAGCAGTCGCTCGTCACGCTCGAGTCGGACAAGGCGACGATGGACGTGCCGAGCCCGGTCGGCGGCGTCGTGAAGGAAATCAAGGTCAAGGTGGGTGATTCCGTGTCGGAAGGCTCGCTGATCATCCTGCTCGAAGGCGGCGCCGCGGCGCAGGCGAACGGCTCGGCCGCGCCCGCTGCTGCTCCGGCTCCGGCGGCAGCGCCGGCACCTGCTGCTGCAGCACCGGCGGCCGCACCGGCAGCAGCCGGCGGCACGCTCGAAGTGAAGGTCCCCGACATCGGCGACTACAAGGATGTGCCGGTGATCGAGATCGGCGTGAAGGTCGGCGACACGGTCGAGAAGGAGCAGTCGCTCGTCACGCTCGAGTCGGACAAGGCGACGATGGACGTGCCGAGCCCGGCGGCAGGTGTCGTCAAGGACATCAAGGTCAAGGTGGGCGATTCGGTGTCGGAAGGCACGCTGATCGTGCTGCTCGAAGCCGCAGGTGCCGCTGCTGCCGCACCGCAGGCGAGCGCACCGGCTCCGGCCGCTGCCGCTGCCGCTCCGGCGCCGGCACCTGCCGCCGCACCCGCGCAGGCCGCCCCGGCACCGGCTGCTGCTGCGCCGGCTCCGGCCGCTGCGCAGTCGGGCGAATACCGCGCCAGCCACGCATCGCCGTCGGTGCGCAAGTTCGCGCGCGAGCTCGGCGTCGAAGTCGCACGCGTACAGGGTTCGGGTCCGAAGGGCCGTATTACGAAGGAAGACGTCACGAGCTTCGTGAAGGGCGTGATGACCGGCCAGCGCGCAGCACCGGCCGCGGCTGCCGCGCCGGCAGGCGGCGGCGAGCTGAACCTGCTGCCGTGGCCGAAGGTCGACTTCTCGAAGTTCGGCCCGTTCGAAGCGAAGCCGCTGTCGCGCATCAAGAAGATCTCGGGTGCGAACCTGCATCGCAACTGGGTGATGATCCCGCACGTCACGAACAACGACGAAGCGGACATCACCGAGCTCGAAGCGCTGCGGGTGCAACTGAACAAGGAACACGAGAAGGCGGGCGTGAAGTTCACGATGCTCGCGTTCGTGATCAAGGCAGTCGTTGCTGCGCTGAAGAAATTCCCGACGTTCAACGCAAGCCTCGACGGCGACAACCTGGTGTTCAAGCAGTACTACCACATCGGTTTTGCCGCGGATACGCCGAACGGTCTGGTCGTGCCGGTGATCCGCGATGCGGACAAGAAGGGTCTCGTCGATATCGCGAAGGAAATGGCCGAGCTGTCGAAGGCGGCACGCGACGGCAAGCTGAAGCCGGACCAGATGCAGGGCGGCTGCTTCTCGATCTCGTCGCTCGGCGGCATCGGTGGCACGAACTTCACGCCGATCATCAACGCGCCGGAAGTGGCGATCCTCGGGTTGTCGCGCGGCCAGATGAAGCCGGTGTGGGACGGCAAGCAGTTCGTGCCGCGGCTCACGCTGCCGCTGTCGCTGTCGTATGACCATCGCGTGATCGATGGCGCGGAAGCCGCGCGGTTCAATGCGTATCTCGGCGCGTTGCTTGCCGATTTCCGTCGCATCATTCTTTGATGAGCGTGGGAGTGGCTCGCGGGGGCGTGGGTTTTTTGTTTGTTATCCACGCTCTGTCGTTGAACCTGTTTTGCTAACGGTCTATTAGCGTCGCCCCTGCGCGGGGCGGCGGTCACTTTTCTTTGTCTTCCAAAGAAAAGTAACCAAAAGAAAGGCGCGTCCTTGGGCGGACGGCAAAGGTGGTCCTGCCCAGGTTCGCGTTCTTTTGCCAGGCCGTCGTTGCGGGTTTCTTCTGCGGGTTCCTCCCCCTCTGTCTGCAGCTAATCAAGAAGGGGACAGTAATGAGTCTCATCGAAGTCAAGGTTCCGGATATCGGCGATTTCAGCGGCGTCGATGTCATCGAAGTCAACGTCAAACCCGGCGACGTGATCGAAAAAGAGCAAACGCTCATCACGCTCGAATCCGATAAAGCCTCCATGGAAGTGCCCAGCGACGTCGCCGGCACCGTCAAGGAAATCAAGGTCAAAGCCGGCGAGAAAGTCTCGCAAGGCACCGTCATCGCCATCGTCGAAGCATCGGCTGGCGCCGCCGCTCCCGCGAAAGCACCCGAAGCAGCCAAGCCCGCAGCAGCTGCACCGGCGCCGGCCGCAGCCGCTCCGGCGCCCGCGCCGCAAGCCGGCAGCTACGCCGGTGCAGCCGACATCGAGTGCGACATGCTCGTGCTCGGCGCCGGCCCCGGCGGCTACTCGGCCGCGTTCCGCGCCGCCGACCTCGGCATGAAGACGGTGCTCGTCGAACGCTACTCGACGCTCGGCGGCGTGTGCCTGAACGTGGGCTGCATCCCGTCGAAAGCGCTGCTGCATACGTCGCTCGTCGTCGAGGAAGCCGCGGCGCTCGCGTCGCACGGCATCACGTTCGGCAAGCCGGAAGTCGATCTCGACAAGCTGCGCGACTTCAAGGGTGGCGTCGTCAAGAAACTGACGACGGGCCTCGCCGGCATGGCGAAAGCACGCAAGGTCGAAGTGGTCACGGGCGTCGGCGCATTCGTCGATCCGTATCACATGGAAGTGCAGGGCGAAAACGGCAAGAAGGTCGTGAAGTTCAAGCAGGCGATCATCGCTGCGGGCTCGCAGGCCGTGAAGCTGCCGTTCATGCCGGAAGACCCGCGCGTCGTCGATTCGACCGGCGCACTCGAACTGCGCCAGCTGCCCAAGCGCATGCTCGTGATCGGCGGCGGCATCATCGGCCTCGAAATGGCCACGGTGTACTCGACGCTCGGCGCCGAGATCGACGTCGTCGAAATGATGGACGGCCTGATGATGGGCGCCGACCGCGATCTCGTGAAGGTCTGGGAAAAGTACAACGCGAAGCGCTTCGGCAACGTGATGCTGAAGACCAAGACGGTCGGCGCGGAAGCGAAGGAAGACGGCATCTACGTGAAGTTCGAGGGCGAGAAGGCCCCGGCGGAAGCGCAGCGCTACGACCTCGTGCTCGTCGCGGTGGGCCGCAGCCCGAACGGCAAGAAGATCGGCGCCGACAAGGCTGGCGTCGCCGTCACGGATCGCGGCTTCATCGACGTCGACAAGCAGATGCGCACGAACGTCCCGCACATCTTCGCGATCGGCGATATCGTCGGCCAGCCGATGCTCGCGCACAAGGCCGTACATGAAGGCCACGTCGCAGCGGAAGCCGCGCACGGCGAGAAGGCGTACTTCGACGCACTGCAGATTCCGTCGGTGGCATACACCGATCCGGAAGTGGCATGGGCCGGCAAGACGGAAGACCAGTGCAAGGCCGAAGGCATCAAGTACGGCAAGGCTGTGTTCCCGTGGGCCGCTTCGGGCCGCGCGATCGCGAACGGCCGTGACGAAGGCTTCACGAAACTGATCTTCGACGAGGAAACCCATCGCGTGATCGGTGGTGCCATCGTCGGCCTGAACGCGGGCGACCTGATCAGCGAAGTGTGCCTCGCGGTCGAGATGGGCGCGGACGCGGAAGACATCGGCAAGACGATCCATCCGCACCCGACGCTCGGCGAATCGGTCGGCATGGCCGCCGAGCTGTACGAAGGCGTCTGTACCGACCTGCCGCCGCAACGCAAGAAGTAACGCGGCCGGCTCGGCCGGTCAGGTGCTGGCCATGAAAAACGCCGCCGCTCGGGCAACCGGGCGGCGGCGTTTTTATTGCTGCATAGCCCAGAGCAGAACAGAGCAGAGCGGGGCGGCCTCTGCCGAAGGCGCGGTCCGCGCACACGCAGAGCGGCGGGATCTACTTTGCCGCCCTGACGAATTGCGGAGCAACGCCGAGTTTTTCGCCGAGTTGCCTGATGAACGCGTGCAACTCGTCTCGTGGCGCGGCAGCGGCGTGCGGCGGGGGCGTCTCGCCCATCGAGACTTCGACCGTGAGGTAGGATTTGTTCGGACTCGATTTCGCCGGCGTCACGACGATCAGGTAACGGTAATGGCTGGTGTTGTCTTCTCCAGCAATCACGTGCTCCTCGGAAATCACAACCATTCCATTCTTCGTCAACCATGACCGGGCCGCATCCACGATGCCGGCAAAGGGCAGCTCGACCGCGTACATTTCCATCGGTGGCGTTTCTGCCGGTTGAGACGTCGTGGCGGGCGGGGCGGCCGTGGCGCGGCCAGGCATCGCAAGCGCCGCGACGGAAATGGCCGTGGCGACGGTGATGGATCTGAGCGTTCTGTACATGAAGGAAAAGAGAGCGCGAAACGTTCTGCTTCGGGATGGGCATCCGCGATGCCGCGCAACAAAAAGAGGGCAATGTCTGACAGGGATTGTCGCCCGATCGCATGTTCCGGCGCCAGAAACGAAAAAGCCGCGCTGGGCGCGGCTTTTTCAGGAGCAGGGGACGCTTACGCGGCCGGCTTGCTCGTACGACGTGCAGCAGCGGCGGTAGCAGCCTTCGTTGCGACGGCAGCAGCGGCGTTGAAGTTCGTTTCAGCGATTTCGACGGCTTGCTTCGTGGCCTTCTGAACCGTTTCGTACGTGGTGTTTGCAGCGTTCAGTGCCGACTTCAGTGCTGCGACAGCCGTTTCCGAACCGGCCGGGGCGTTCTTCGCGACGTTGTCGACGAGTGCCTGGACCTTCTTGTTCTGCTCTTCGAATTGCGCTTCGGCAACCTTCGCGAACTCGGCTTGCGTCGACGACGCGATTTCATACAGGTGACGGCCGTACGACAGCACCTTTTCTGCAACCGGTTGCGACAGGCTGGCTTGCAGTGCGATCAGTTCCTGTGCGTCCTTCACCGACAGCAGACGCTGTGCGTTTTCCTGGCCTTCGGCCAGCGTCGACTTCACGACCTGCAGGTTGAGTTCGATCAGCTTTTCGACGCCTTCGAATGCCTTGGTCGTCAGACCGAACAGGCTTTCGAGGTTGGCTTTCTGGGCGGCGGCGATTTGCTCGGGGGTCAGCAAGGACATGTCAAGCTCCTGAAAAGCGATCGCGTCGATCGCAGGATAAAGGGCACTACGCTGGGGAACCTCGGATGCGCGTGCTTTGTGCAACGCAGCAATGAGGCTTATTTTAGGGCAGAGAAAACCAATGTCAAGTACTTTTTGTGCGTTGCACAATCGCGACAAATTATCGATAAAACAACGAGTTATCGTGCTCGTTCGGAATCGGTTTCATGCCGCGATCCCAGATGGTGCGCACGGCCGAGGGGGCAGGCGCGGCGCACCATGATCATGCACAGGTAAACCTGACAGGCCCATGGAACGTTATCCTTCTGTTCCTGTCGAAAACGCGCCGTTTCGATGCGCGTCCCGTGGCGACGTGCTGCCGCCACGGCCGAGACCGGCGCCCCTGGCACCCCGAGCGCCGGATACGTAGTTTCCCCGCTTTAAATTGCCTCCGAAGTGACGTTATCTCAATTAACCGTGTGTAATCGGGAGACGGGTACTGTCGGGCAGCGCTTCCCATGGATTTTTTCGATGGGAGCGGGAGGGTTCATTGGTCAGAGGTTGGCCGACCCTTACATTCCGGTTTAACGACGATCGGTAAGTGCCTAATATTGCTCTTTTTTTCAGCTTTAACTACACTTGCGGAAACCTCCCGCCCGCTTTGTCCAGACCCCAATGAAAGCCGAATCGTTTTCACCGCGCAGATTGTTGCAGAGCATGACGCTCGGCACGGCTGTGTCGGTCGCAGTCGCCTTGCTGGCGACCACCGCGTCCGTCGCGCCTGCTGACGCCTTTGCCGCCACTGCGAAAACCCAACAAGCCGCCAAGAAAAAGGCTGTCGCTCCTGCTTCGTCCGCGAAGAAGAAGTCGGCCAAGGCCAGCTCCGACAAATCCGCGAAGGTCGCGGCCGCCGACGCGCCGCGCGCGAAGGCGTCGCGCAAGCGCATGACGCTTGCGTCGAACGTGCATGGCGGCCATCACGGGGCAGTCCGCAAGGTCGCGTTCCAGCCGCGCCGGCCGACCGTCGGCCAGGCCTTCGGTCTGCACGACACGCCGGACGCGCTCGCGCTGCGTTCGAGCGTCGCGTACGTCGTCGACCAGAACTCGGGCGAGCCGCTGTTCGACAAGAATTCGCACGCTGTCGTGCCGATCGCGTCGATCTCGAAGCTGATGACGGCGATGGTCGTGCTCGACTCGAAGACGCCGATGACCGACCAGATCGAAGTCACCGACGAAGACCGCGACTACGAGAAGGGCACGGGCTCGCGCCTGTCGGTCGGCTCGGTGCTGTCGCGTGAAGACATGCTGCACATCGCGCTGATGGCGTCGGAAAACCGCGCGGCCGCCGCGCTGTCGCGTTACTACCCGGGCGGCCGTCCGGCGTTCATCGCCGCGATGAACGCGAAGGCGAAGTCGCTCGGCATGACCGATACGCATTTCGAGAATTCGACGGGTCTGTCGAGCTCGAACGTGTCGAGCGCGCGCGATCTCGTGAAGATGGTCAACGCGGCGTACCAGTACCCGATGATTCGTCAGTTCTCGACCGATCGCACTTACGAGGTGTATACGGGCAAGCGCAACCTGGTCTACAACAGCACGAACGCGCTGATCCGCGGCAATGGCTCGTGGGACATCGGTCTGCAGAAGACGGGTTTCATCAACGAAGCGGGCGAGTGCCTCGTGATGCAGGCGACGATCCACGGCAAGCCGATGGTGATGGTGCTGCTCGACTCGTTCGGCAAGTATTCGCGCTTCGCCGATGCGGCGCGCCTGCGCAACTGGCTCGATGCCGGCGGCGGCGAGCGCCTGACGGCAGCCAACACGCCGAGCGGCGGGACCTGATCGCACGGTCGCGGCGGTTCGCCGCCGCGCCGATGGCTGAAAAAAAGCCCCGCAATCGCGGGGCTTTTTCATTGGGCGAGCGGGAGCGGCTTACGCCTGCCGCTGCAGTCCGTCCGCATCCTTCGCGGGCGCCGGCCGGTAGCCGAGCGATTCCGAAATGGTGAGGGCCGTGCGGCTCAACTGGCCGAGCCACGCATCCTGGAGACGATCGGCCGGTGCCGACAACGACAGGCCCGCGACGAGCTTGCCAGAGTCGTCGTAGATGCCCGCGGCGATACAGCGCACGCCGAGCTCCAGCTCCTCGTTGTCGCGCGCGCACGATTGCTGGCGGACGATCGTCAGCTCGCGCTCGAGCTTCGCGATGTCGGTGATGCTGTTCTGCGTATGGCCGGACAGCCCCGTGCGCGTCGCATACGCGCGCACGCGTGACGTTTCGTCGGCCGCGAGGAACAGCTTGCCGACCGACGTGAGGTGCAGCGGCGCGCGGCCGCCGATCGCGCGGACGACCTGCATGCCCGAGCGCTCCGAATACGCACGCTCGATGTAGACGATCTCGTCGCCCTGGCGCACCGACAGGTTCACGGTTTGCCCGGTGAGGCGGTGCAGTTCGCGCATCGGCATCAGTGCCGCGTCGCGCACCGACAGGCGCGCCTTCACGAGGTTGCCGAGCTCCAGCAGGCGCATGCCGAGGCGATACGTGCCGGGATCGGAGCGATCGACGAGACGGCAGGTCACCATGTCGTTGAGGATGCGGTGCGCGGTCGACGGGTGCAGCTCCGTCCGCTGTGCAAGCTCCTTGAGGCTGACAGGGTCACTGTGCGCGGCGAGCGCGTCCAGCAACCGCATCATGCGTTCGATCACCTGGATCGACGTTTTGGAATCCGGGGTGGGTTGGCTCATGTCGGGGGAGAAATCGGTTGACGCGTCAAGCGGTGTTGGAACGATTGTATCTCGTATTGTGAAAAAAGCGAACGCCGTTCGAGGAAATCCTCGTTTCGCGCCGTGCGGGCTTGCGGGAGCGCCGGCGTTGGTCTTGCCGGCCAAACGGCGGATAATGAGAGCCGTTTTCTCGAAGGAGCACGTATGCGAGTCGGTTTGTTCGTGACCTGCCTGGTCGATCTGATGCGCCCCGAAATCGGTTTTTCGGCGCTCAAGCTGATTCGCGACGCCGGCTACGAGGTGATCGTGCCGCCCGCGCAGACTTGTTGCGGCCAGCCCGCCTACAACTCGGGCGACCGTGCGCTCGCGCGTGATCTCGCGGAAAAGACGCTGCGCGAGTTCGAGCAGTTCGATTACGTCGTCGCGCCGTCGGGTTCCTGCGGCGGGATGATTCGCGCGCACTACGGCGACCTGTTCCGCGACGACCCCGAGTTGATGGGGCGCTACACGCGGCTCCAGCAGAAAGTCTACGAATTGACGGATTTCCTGGCGAACGTCGCGAAGGTGTCGCTCGCGCCGGGCGAGTTCACGGGGCCCGTCACCTACCACGATTCGTGCTCGGGCCTGCGCGAGCTCGGCGTGAAGGCGCAGCCGCGCGCGCTGCTCGCGCAGCGCGGCATCGCGGTCACCGAGATGAAGGACTGCGAGCACTGCTGCGGCTTCGGCGGCACGTTCGCGGTCAAGTACGGCGACATCTCGGCGGCCATCGCGGACGAGAAATGCGCGAACGTGCGCGCGTCGGGCACGGGCGCCGTCGTGCTCGGCGATCTCGGCTGCATGCTGAACATCGAAGGGCGGTTGCGCCGCACCGGCGACCGCGACACGCGCGTGCTGCACGTCGCGCAGGTGCTGGCGGGCGACGTCTGACGCCCGGTTCCGCTCACTTTTCCCCGATACCGCGATGCAAGTCCAATCGATGCATTTCAAGGCGCGCGCCGGCCAGAAGCTGGCCGACCAGCGCCTGCAGCAGAACCTGAAGAAGCTGTCGACGAAATTCGTGTCCGCGCGCGCCGACGCGATGACCGCGATCGACTTCCCGGCCACGCGCGCCGCACTGAAGGACCGCCGCAACCGCGCGCTGGAGAACCTCGACGTGTGGCTCGAGGCGTTCGAGCGCGAGGCGACGCGGCGCGGTACGACGGTGCTGTTTGCCGAAACGACCGCGGATGCCGCCCGGCTCGTGGCCGATATCGCGCGCCGTCACGACGTGAAGAAGGTCATCAAGACCAAGTCGATGGTGTCGGAGGAAATGCGCCTGAACGCGGTGCTGGCGGAAATGGGCGTGCAGTCGATCGAGACGGATCTCGGCGAATACATCCTGCAGATCAACGACAATGAGCCGCCGAGCCACATCATTGCGCCCGTCGTGCACAAGGACAAGGACGAGATCGCCGACCTGTTCGCGCGCACGCACCATCGCGAGCGGCTCACCGAGATTCCGGACATGACGCGCGAGGCGCGCGAGGTGCTGCGCCCGCATTTCATGTCGGCCGACATGGGCGTGACGGGCGGCAACTTCGTGATCGCCGAGACCGGTTCGGTCGCGATCGTGACCAACGAAGGGAACGAGGGGATGTGCACGGTGATGCCGCGCGTGCATGTGGCGGTGACGGGCATCGAGAAGGTGCTGCCGACGCTCGAGGATCTCGCGACCGCGATGCGCCTGCTGCCGCGCTCCGCGACCGGGCAGAAGACGTCGAACTACTTTTCTCTGCTGACCGGGCCGCGCGGGCCGGGCGACGAGGATGGCCCCGAGCACAACTACGTCGTGCTCGTCGACGGCGGCCGCACGGGGCTGATCGGCGGCGAGTTCCAGGAGATGCTGCGCTGCATCCGCTGCGGCGCATGCATGAACCATTGCCCGGTGTACCAGAAGGTCGGCGGCCACGCGTACGGCTGGGTCTACCCGGGGCCGATGGGGTCCGTGCTGACGCCGAGCTACGTCGGGCTCGACCGCTCGCTCGACCTGCCGCAGGCCGCGACGCTTTGCGGGGAATGCGACAGCGTGTGCCCGGCCGGGATTCCGCTGTCGCACCTGTTGCGCACGCTGCGCGAGAAGCAGGTCGAGCGGCATCTGCGGCCGTGGCGCGAGCGGGCGGCGCTCGCCGCATGGGGTTTCGTCGCGCGCCGGCCGATGCTGTACGCGCTGACGACCAAGCTCGCGGTGCGCGTCCTCGAGCGGCTGGGCGGCAACGGCGGCACGCTGCGGCGCCTGCCGATGATGGGCGGCTGGATGGATACGCGCGACATGCCGACGCCGACCGGACGCACGTTCCGCGAGCTGTACGCGGCGTCGCAAAGCCACCTCGGCTGACAATTGTTCATCCGGCGACAACAGTACGTTCGCTATTTGCATATTTATCTTGATAGATGCGGTCTATAGAATCCTGTCTGTAGTCCCCGGAATTGGTTTTCGGGGTACGAGGTCAAGGAGGTCCGCATCATGAAAAAGACAATATCGATGTACTGGCCGCTGGCAATCGTCGTTCCGCTGGCCGCGGCTGCCTATCTGCATGCGATGGCCGAGGCGCCGTCGCGTGGCCCGCTTGCCGTTCACCAGGCATCCGCCGAGCTGGCGCGTGCAGTGTCGTTCGGGCTGGTCGACGATGCCGCGAAGTCGCTGCCGGCGGCATCCGGCGACGTCGTGCTCGCCGCGCCGAAGGCGCTGTAATGCAGGGCGCCGTCGCTTTGCGCGGCGGCGCGATTTCGGGCGCCTTTGTATAATGGCGTGTTGTTCTCCCGCGCGGCTTGCCGCGGCTTTCCGATAGTGCGATGACCCGCGTTTCGATCTGTTTCGTCTGTCTCGGCAACATCTGCCGTTCGCCCACCGCGGAAGGCGTGATGCGTCACCAGGTCGACGCGGCCGCGCTGGCGGATCGCATCGCGATCGATTCGGCCGGCACCGGCGACTGGCATGTCGGCGAGCCGCCCGATACGCGTGCGCAGGCTGCCGCTCGCGGCCGTGGCTACGACCTGTCGGCATTGCGTGCACGACAGGTGAGTGCGGCGGATTTCGAGCGCTTCGACCTGCTGCTCGCGATGGACGAGGCGAACCTCGCGGAGTTGCGCCGCCGTTGTCCGCCGCAGCATCGCGACAAGGTGCGCCTGCTGATGGAATTCGCGCCGGAGTCGACCGAAACCGAAGTGGCCGATCCCTATTTCGGCGGCACGCAGGGCTTCGAGCAGGTGCTCGATCAGGTCGAGCGCGCATGCGCGGGCCTGCTGGAGACGCTCCGGGCCCGCACGGAGCGCTGATCGCGACGGAATTCAGCGGTCTGCGAATACCCTTTCAAAGACATGGATACTTGACTAAAAACGTCAAATATTTATACTTGACCAAAATCGTCAAGATTGCAGTCCCCTAGACACCATGAGACTCACCACCAAAGGCCGTTTCGCCGTCACGGCGATGATTGACTTGGCACTGCGCCAGGAGCAGGGCCCGGTGACGCTTGCAGGCATCAGCCAGCGCCAGCGGATTTCGCTCTCGTATCTCGAACAGCTGTTCGGCAAGCTGCGCAGGCATGAAATCGTCGAATCCGTGCGCGGCCCGGGCGGCGGCTACAACCTCGCGCGTCGCGCGCAGGACGTCACCGTTGCCGACATCATCATCGCGGTCGATGAACCGCTCGACGCCACGCAGTGCGGCGGCAAAGGCACGTGCGACGGCTCGAAGCAGCCCGACGGCCATTGCATGACGCACGAGCTGTGGTCGACGCTGAACCAGAAGATGGTCGAATACCTCGATTCGGTGTCGCTGCAGGATCTCGTCGATCAGCAGCGCGCTCGCGAGGGCGCACCCGCGGTGCTGCGCGACCGGCGCACGCCGGAGCCCGTTGCGGCGCCGGCCGAGCCGGTTCGCACGATGCCGCTCGGCCCCAATTCGGTGTTCAACATCGCGAGTTCGTGAGCGCGAAGGCGCCGCCATACCCCATAACGCACATAGTCCCTGCACAGAATTCCCGGAGCGACAGATGACCCAAGACACTCTCCACCTGCCCATCTATATGGATTACAGCGCGACGACGCCGGTCGACCCGCGCGTGGTCGACAAGATGGTGCCGTACCTGCGCGAGCAGTTCGGCAACCCGGCGTCGCGCAGCCACGCGTATGGCTGGGACGCGGAGCGTGCGGTCGAGGAAGCGCGCGAGAACGTGGCCGCGCTCGTGAACGCGGATCCGCGCGAGATCATCTGGACGTCCGGCGCAACGGAATCGGACAACCTCGCGATCAAGGGCGCCGCGAACTTCTACAAGGGCAAGGGCAAGCACATCATCACGGTGAAGACCGAGCACAAGGCCGTGCTCGACACCTGCCGCGAGCTCGAGCGCGACGGCTTCGAAGTCACCTACCTCGACGTGAAGGATGACGGCCTGATCGACCTCGACGTGTTCAAGGCCGCACTGCGCCCGGACACGATCCTCGTGTCGGTGATGCACGTGAACAACGAGATCGGCGTGATCCAGGACATCGAGACGATCGGTGAAATCTGCCGCGAGAAGGGCATCGTGTTCCATGTCGACGCCGCACAGTCGACCGGCAAGGTCGCGATCGACCTCGCGAAGCTGAAGGTCGACCTGATGTCGTTCTCGGCGCACAAGACCTACGGCCCGAAGGGCATTGGCGCGCTGTACGTGCGCCGCAAGCCGCGTGTGCGCATCGAAGCGCAGATGCACGGTGGCGGCCACGAGCGCGGCATGCGTTCGGGCACGCTGGCGACGCACCAGATCGTCGGCATGGGCGAGGCGTTCCGCATCGCACGTGAAGAAATGGCGACGGAAAACGAGCGCATCCGCATGCTGCGCGACAAGCTGCTGCGCGGCCTGTCGCAAATCGAGGAAACGTACGTGAACGGCGACATGGAGCGCCGTGTCCCGCACAACCTCAACATCAGTTTCAACTTCGTCGAAGGCGAGTCGCTGATCATGGCGATCAAGGACGTCGCGGTGTCGTCGGGCTCCGCGTGCACGTCGGCGTCGCTGGAGCCGTCGTACGTGCTGCGTGCGCTCGGCCGCAACGACGAGCTGGCGCACAGCTCGATCCGCTTCACGGTCGGCCGCTTCACGACGGAGCAGGAAGTCGACTTCGTGATCAACCTGCTGAACAGCAAGATCGCGAAGCTGCGCGAACTCTCGCCGCTCTGGGAAATGCACCAGGAAGGCATCGATCTGTCGACGATCGAATGGGCCGCACACTGAGCGCCGGATTGAACATACCCGCGGGCGGATTCGCGCACGCAGACGTAACGAGTCAAGGAGTCTGAGTCATGTCTTACAGCAACAAGGTTCTGGATCACTACGAAAACCCGCGCAACGTCGGTTCGTTCGCGAAGGACGACGACACGGTCGGCACGGGCATGGTCGGCGCGCCGGCCTGCGGCGACGTGATGAAGCTGCAGATCCGCGTCGGCGCGGACGGCGTGATCGAAGACGCGAAGTTCAAGACCTACGGTTGCGGTTCGGCGATCGCATCGAGCTCGCTCGTCACCGAATGGGTAAAGGGCAAGACGCTCGACGAAGCACTGTCGATCAAGAACACGCAGATCGCAGAAGAACTCGCGCTGCCGCCGGTGAAGATTCACTGCTCGATCCTCGCGGAAGACGCGATCAAGGCAGCCGTGGCCGACTACAAGAAGCGCCACGACACCACGGAAGGCGATCAGGCAGCAGCCTGAGCGGCATCGAGCGGCTTCAGAAGGAACGCGGCGGGCCACGGTGGCGCGCCGCGGCAAGGACATCATGGCAATTACACTGACCGAAAAAGCAGCACAGCACGTGCAGAAATACCTCGTCCGTCGCGGCAAGGGTATGGGCCTGCGGCTTGGCGTTCGCACGACCGGGTGCTCGGGGCTCGCGTACAAGCTCGAGTATGTCGACGAGCTGGCTCCCGAGGATCAGGTATTCGAGAGCCATGGCGTGAAGGTGATCGTCGATCCGAAGAGCCTGGCCTACATCGACGGCACGGAGCTCGACTTCGCACGCGAAGGCCTGAACGAAGGGTTCAAGTTCAACAACCCGAACGTGAAGGACGAGTGCGGCTGCGGCGAATCGTTCCGCGTGTGACCACGCGGATCTCCGCGCGATGCGGGCAAGAGGCGGCACGGGCCGCCTTTTTAATGTGCGGCGTTTGCCGCGCGACGAAACGGAATTGAACGCGACGATGGTCTCGCTGAAAGACAGCCATTTCGACCTGTTTCACCTGCCGGCGCAATTCGCGCTCGACGAGACGGCGCTCGACGCCGCCTATCGGACGGTGCAGACGCAGGTGCACCCGGATCGCTTCGCGGCGGCCGGCGACGCCCAGAAGCGCATCGCGATGCAATGGGCGACCCGCGCGAACGAGGCGTACCGCACGCTGCGCGATCCGCTGAAGCGTGCGTCGTATCTGCTGTCGCTGCGCGGCGTCGATATCGGCGCGGAAAACAACACCGCGATGGAGCCTGCGTTCCTGATGCAGCAGATGGAGTGGCGCGAGGGCATCGAGGATGCCGCGGCCGCCCGCAACGTCGACGCGCTCGACGCGCTGCTCGCCGAGTTGCGCGAAGAGCGGCGCGTGCGCGTGGAACGTCTCGGCACGCTGCTCGACAGCGGCGCCGATCAGGCGGCCGCCGAGGCCGTGCGCCAGCTGATGTTCATCGAACGGGTCGCGTCGGAAGTGGGCGCGCAGATCGAGCGCCTCGAAACTTAACCGCGTGCCTTGCGGCACGCGCAGCAAACGGGCCGAGCGCCCGAACGAACCAAGATGGCTTTACTGCAAATTTCCGAACCGGGCATGGCGCCGGCGCCGCATCAGCGGCGACTCGCCGTCGGGATCGATCTCGGCACGACGAACTCGCTCGTCGCCGCCGTGCGCAACAGCGTGCCTGAAGTCCTGCCGGACGAAGCCGGTCGCGTGCTGCTGCCGTCGGTGGTCCGCTATCTCGAGAAGGGCGGCCGACGCATCGGCCACGAGGCGAAAGAGCAGGCCGCGACCGATCCGCGCAACACGATCGTGTCGGTCAAGCGTTTCATGGGCCGCGGCAAGGCCGAGGTCGAAGGCGCGGCGAACGCACCGTACGAATTCGTCGATGCGCCGGGCATGGTGCAGATCCGTACCATCGACGGCGTGAAGAGCCCGGTCGAAGTGTCGGCCGAGATCCTCGCGACGCTGCGTTATCGCGCGGAAGATTCGCTCGGTGACGACCTGGTGGGCGCGGTAATCACGGTGCCCGCGTATTTCGACGAAGCGCAACGCCAGGCGACCAAGGATGCCGCGCGCCTCGCGGGCCTCAACGTGCTGCGCCTGCTGAACGAACCGACCGCCGCGGCGATCGCCTACGGTCTCGACAACGGGGCCGAAGGCCTCTACGCGGTGTACGACCTCGGCGGCGGCACGTTCGACCTGTCGATCCTGAAGCTGACGAAGGGCGTGTTCGAAGTGCTGGCCGCGGGCGGCGATTCCGCGCTCGGCGGTGACGATTTCGACCATGCGCTGTTCGATCACGTGCTCGCGCAGGCCGGTATCGATGCGAAGACGCTCGCGCCCGAGGACGTGCGCCTGCTGCTCGACCGTGTGCGGGTGCTGAAGGAAGCGCTGTCGTCCGCACCGGAGGCGTCGCTCGACGTCACGCTGTCGGGTGGCGCGCACCTCGTGCAGACGATCTCGCACGACACGTTTGCGTCGCTCGTCGAGCCGCTCGTGCAGCGCACGCTCACGCCGACCCGCAAGGCGCTGCGCGATGCGCAGGTCACGCCGGCCGACATCAAGGGCGTCGTGCTCGTCGGCGGCGCGACGCGCATGCCGGTGATCCGCGATGCGGTCGCGAAATATTTCGGCCAGCCGCCGCTCGTGAACCTCGATCCGGACCAGGTCGTCGCGCTCGGCGCGGCGATCCAGGCCGACCTGCTCGCAGGCAATCGCGGCACCGGCGACGACTGGCTGCTGCTCGACGTGATTCCGCTGTCGCTCGGTGTCGAGACGATGGGCGGCCTCGTCGAGAAGATCATTCCGCGCAACTCGACGATTCCGATTGCGCGCGCGCAGGAATTCACGACCTTCAAGGACGGCCAGACCGCGATGGCGATCCACGTCGTGCAGGGCGAGCGCGAGCTCGTCGCCGACTGCCGGTCGCTCGCGCGCTTCGAGCTGCGCGGCATTCCGCCGATGACGGCCGGCGCCGCACGCATCCGCGTGACCTACCAGGTCGACGCGGACGGCCTGCTGTCGGTGTTCGCCCGCGAGCAGTTGTCGGGCGTCGAGGCATCGGTCGTCGTGAAGCCGTCGTACGGTCTTGCCGACGACGACATCGCGAAGATGCTGGAAGACAGCTTCAAGACCGCCGAAATCGACATGCGCGCCCGCGCGCTGCGCGAAGCGCAGGTCGAGGCCGAGCGGATGCTCGAGGCGACGCAGGCCGCGCTGGCGGCCGACGGCGAACTGCTCGACGCGGACGAACGCACGCAAGTCGACACGTTGGCCGCGGCGCTGCGCGCGGTCGCGCAAGGCGACGATACGAACGCGATCGAGGCGGCGACCAAGGCGCTGGCCGACGGCACCGACGAATTCGCGGCGCGCCGGATGGACAAGAGCATCAAGCGTGCGCTGTCGGGCCGCCGGCTCGACGAGATCTGAACGCAAGAACTGCGCATCGGCCGGCAACGGCCCGCGCGACAATGAACCGTGCGGCGCCTGGCGCCGCACCCTGACTGACGGAACGGACATGCCTCAACTGGTGGTGCTGCCTCACGTCGAACTGTGCCCGGATGGCGCAGTGATCGACGCGACGCCCGGCAAGAGTATCTGCGACAACCTGCTCGAACACGGGATCGAGATCGAGCATGCATGCGAGAAGTCGTGCGCGTGCACGACGTGCCACGTGGTGATCCGCGAAGGCTTCAACGATCTGATGCCGTCCGAGGAGGACGAGGACGATCTGCTGGACAAGGCGTGGGGCCTCGAGCCGACGTCGCGCCTGTCGTGCCAGGCGATCGTGAAGGAAGATTCGGACCTGGTGGTCGAGATTCCGAAGTACTCGATCAACCACGCGAAGGAAAACCACTGACAGGAACCGGAGGCAGGCGATGAAATGGACCGATTCGCGTGAAATTGCCATTGCGCTGGCGGACAAGCACCCGGACATCGACCCGCAGCGGATCAATTTCGTCGACCTGCGCCAGTGGGTGCTCGAGCTCGACGGCTTCAACGACGATCCGAAGCACTCCGGCGAGAAGATCCTCGAAGCGATCCAGGCTCACTGGATCGATGAATCGGATTTCGACGACGAAGACTGAACCTGGCGGCGGCCGCAACGGCGCAGCCGGCCGGCAATGAAAAACGGCTCGTGAGCCATTGCTCACGAGCCGTTTTCGTTTTCGGGCGCCTGCCCGCGCACGACATGCGGGCAGGGGGGGGCGACGCGATCAGGCGATTACGCTCCAACCAGCGTGCCGTTCTCGATCCGCACGCGCTGGCCCTGGCCGAACGGCGGCGGGTTGTGGTACGTGAACGTGCGCGTCGCGCCGTTCTCCATCTGCACTTGCACCTGATAGTCGGTTTCCGCGCGCACCTGCTTTTCGACCTGGTTGCCGGCGAGGCCGCCACCCAGCGCGCCGATGATCGTCATCGCGGTGCGGCCGTTGCCGTGACCGAACTGGTTGCCGAGCAGGCCGCCGGCTGCAGCGCCGCCCACGGCGCCGATCCCCGAGCTCTGGCCCGGCGTGCGCGTCTGCGAGATCGCGACGATCGTGCCGCAGCTCTGGCAGTAGCTCTGGACCGGCGCCGACGGCTGCTGCGCATATTGCGGCGGCTGCGGTGCCGTCGTGTGACGGCGATGCGGCGCGGCCGGGCGCGGCGCGGGCTTCGGTTCAGTCTGCGCGACGGCGGCCTTCTGCTGCGCGGCGGCCTGTTCGGCTGCCTGCTGCTGGGCTTGCGCGGCCAGCGCAGCACTGGCGGCCGCGGCCGTATCGACGGCCGGCTGCGATGCGATCAGCGCGGCCTGGGTCTGACCGTTCTGTGCATTGTTGCTGTTGGCCTTCGGGAAGATCCCCGTGATCGCTGCCGTCGCTGCGAGGCTGGCGACGATGACGGCGCCGGCGGCGGTGGCGATGAGCGGGTGGAGGCGTTGCTTTTGCGGCGTGGTCTGATTCTGGCTGTCCATTTTTTTCTCCGGTGTCGATCCGGGGCGGCACTGCGGGCCGGACCGGATCCCACGCTCGGGAGCGAGCAGACCTGGCGTTCCTGCGCCTGGTTCTGGTCCCGTGGTCATGCGTGGTGACGCAACAGGAGTGTCATCCACCGGCGCGCGGCGCACCGTATCAAGGTGTAACGAATTGCAGCGGGGTGCACGCGCTCATGGCAGGGAAAACCCGCAGAACGCAGGCGCGGCGAGGGAATAAAACGGGGCAGGATTGAAAGCCGGCGAACGCCGGATGGCGGGACTTACGCGTCGTTACAAAGCTGACGCGTGCGCGCCGCAGGGCGCGGCGCACACGCGGGCGCGGCGATCAGTCTTCGCGGCGCAGGTGGGGGAACAGCAGCACGTCGCGGATCGTCGGGCTGTCGGTCAGCAGCATCACGAGACGGTCGATGCCGATCCCGCAGCCGCCGGTCGGGGGCATCCCGTATTCGAGCGCGCGGATGTAGTCGGCATCGAAGAACATCGCTTCCTCGTCGCCTGCGTCCTTCTGCTCGACCTGCTTCTTGAAGCGCGCGGCCTGGTCTTCCGGATCGTTCAGCTCCGAGAAGCCGTTCGCGATTTCGCGGCCGGTCATGAACAGCTCGAAACGCTCGGTGATGCCCGGCACCGTATCCGATGCGCGTGCGAGCGGCGACACCTCGACCGGGTAGTCGATGATGAAGGTCGGCTCCCACAGTTGCGCTTCGGCCGTTTCCTCGAACAGTGCGAGCTGCAGCGCACCGATGCCTGCGTTCAGGAACGCCGGCTGCGACACGTCGACGCCGAAGCGCTTCAGCTCGGTGCGCAGGAATGCGTCGTCCGACAGCTGGCCGTCGGTGTAGTCCGGCGCGTACTTCTGGATCGCCTGCGTGATCGTCAGGCGGTGGAACGGCTTCGCGAGGTCGAGCTCGCGGCCCTGGTACTGGATCGTCGCGGTGCCGAGCGCATCGATCGCCGCCTGGCGGATCAGCTGCTCGGTGAAGTCCATCAGCCAGCGGTAGTCGGTGTACGCGGCGTAGAACTCCATCATCGTGAATTCCGGGTTGTGACGCGGCGACACGCCTTCATTCCGGAAGTTGCGGTTGATTTCGAACACGCGTTCGAAGCCGCCGACGATCAGGCGCTTCAGGTACAGCTCCGGCGCGATGCGCAGGAACATCTGCATGTCGAGCGCGTTGTGATGCGTGACGAACGGCTTCGCGGCCGCGCCGCCCGGGATCGGGTGCAGCATCGGCGTCTCGACTTCCATGAACTCGGCGTTGTCCATGAACTTGCGGATCGACGCGATCGTCTTGGTGCGGGCGCGGAACGTGTCGCGCGTTTCCGGCGTGACGATCAGGTCGACGTAGCGCTGGCGGTAGCGCATTTCCTGGTCCGACAGGCCGTGGAACTTGTCCGGCAGCGGGCGCAGCGCCTTCGACAGCAGGCGCAGCTCCTTGCACTGGACCGACAGCTCGCCCTTGTTGGTGCGGAACAGCACGCCGCGCGCGGCGACGATGTCGCCGAGGTCCCACTTCTTGAACGCGTCGTAGGTTTCCGCGCCGACGTCGTTAGGCGTCACGAAGAACTGGATCTGGCCCGAACCGTCCTGCACCGTCGCGAAGCTTGCCTTGCCCATCACGCGCTTGAGCATCATGCGGCCGGCGACCGACACCTCGACCGGGTTCGCTTCGAGCGTGGCCTTGTCCGAGTCGGCGAATTTCGCCTGCAGGTCGGCGGCGTGGTGCTCGGGCCGGAAATCGTTCGGGTAGGCGACGCCTTGCTCGCGCAGGGCGCGCAGCTTCTCGCGGCGCTCAGAGATGATCTGGTTTTCGTCCGCGGTGACGGCGGGCTGCGTTTGGGTCGGTTCGGTCATGATGGTCGGAATTCGGAGTGGGTGCGGCAACGCAAACGGGAAGGGCAAGGGGGCGCGACCCGGCAGGGTCGCGCCGCGGCGCTTACACGCCCTGTTTGAGGCTCGCGCTGATGAAGTCGTCGAGGTCGCCGTCGAGGACGGCTCGCGTGTTGCTCATTTCGACGTTCGTGCGCAGGTCCTTCACGCGGCTCTGGTCGAGCACGTACGAACGGATCTGGTGGCCCCAGCCCACATCGGTCTTGCTCGATTCGAGCTTGTCCTGTTCGGCCTGGCGCTTGCGCATTTCAACTTCGTACAGGCGCGATTTCAGCATCGCCATCGCTTCGGCGCGGTTGCGGTGCTGCGAGCGGTCGTTCTGGCACTGCACGACGATACCGGTCGGCATGTGCGTGATCCGCACCGCGGAGTCGGTCTTGTTGATGTGCTGACCGCCCGCGCCCGACGCGCGGTACGTGTCGATGCGCAGGTCGGCCGGGTTGATCTCGACTTCGATCGAGTCGTCGATTTCCGGGTAGACGAACACCGACGAGAACGACGTGTGGCGGCCGCCCGACGAGTCGAACGGCGACTTGCGCACCAGGCGGTGAATGCCCGTTTCGGTGCGCAGGAAGCCGTACGCGTATTCGCCCGTGACCTTGACCGTCGCGTTCTTGATGCCGGCGACGTCGCCGTCGGACTCTTCGAGCACTTCGGCCTTGAAGCCCTTGCGTTCGCAGTAGCGCAGGTACTGGCGCAGCAGCATCGACGCCCAGTCGCACGCCTCGGTGCCGCCGGCGCCGGCCTGGATGTCGATGAAGCAGTTGTTCGGGTCGGCCGGGTTCGAGAACATCCGGCGGAACTCGATGTCACCCACGCGTGCCTCGAGCTTGGCAGCGTCTTCTTCCGACGCGACGAGCGTGTCCTCGTCGCCTTCCTCGCGAGCCAGCTCGAACAGGTCGAGTGCGTCGCGCAGGTCGCCATCGAGCGCGGTCAGCGTCGTGACGACGCCTTCGAGCAGCTTCTTCTCGCGACCGAGCGCCTGGGCGTTCTTCGAATCGTTCCAGACGTTCGGGTCTTCGAGTTCCTTGTTGACTTCGGTCAGACGCGCAGCTTTGGCGTCGTAGTCAAAGATACCCCCGGAGCTCGCCCGCGCGGTTGCGCAGGTCGAGCAGGGAGCTTTCGATCGCGTTGAGACGTTCCGCTTCCATGATCGTTCGCTATTCTTGCTTCGTAAAAAAGCGGAATTATAGCCGATCGGCGGGGTTGCCCGGTGACGCAAACGGTGCTCGCACGCGCGCCGCGGCCCCGTCCGGCGCGGCGTGCATGCAGCGCCGGGCATTGCGGGCCGGGCGGCCCGCGCTCAGCCGGCCGCGTGTTCGACGATCAGCTGGACGCGCGTGACGCCGTTCCACGTGTCGGCGACGAGGCGGTAGGCGACCAGCGCGCTCTCCGGCAGCGGCTCCGTGTGGTTGAACCAGATCGCATTGAAGCGCTGCCGGCCGCGCGCCAGCTGCAGCTTCAGATGCTTTTCCTTCACGAGCGACTGCGACACGACGTCGAATTCGCCCGAGAAAAGCGGGGCCGGAAAACCTTGCCCCCAGACGGCCTCGTCGAGCAGCCCGACGAACTGCGGCGTGAAGTACGCGTCCTCGAGTTCGCCGTCGGTTTCGATCACGCGGGCGAGCGCGTCGTCGGACAGCCATTCGCGCGCGACGGCCTCGAACGCGGCCGCGAAGCGCGGCACGTTCTCGGTGTCGAGCGTGAGGCCGGCCGCCATCGCGTGGCCGCCGAACGCGACGATCAGGTCCGGTTCGCGTTTCGACACGAGGTCGAGCGCGTCGCGCAGGTGGAAGCCCGGAATCGAGCGGCCCGAGCCCTTGACCCGCTTGCCTTCGTCGTCCGCGTGCGCAAACGTGAACGACGGGCGGTGAAATTTTTCCTTGAGCCGGCCGGCGACGATGCCGATCACGCCCTGGTGCCACTCGGGGTTGAAGAGGGTGATCGTGCACGCGTCGGCCGGATCGACGTCGGCGAGATCGGCGAGCGCCTGCTGCTGCATGCCGGCTTCGATTTCGCGGCGTTCGCGGTTCATCACGTCGAGCTGCTGCGCGAGATCCCACGCGCGGCCGATATCGTCGGTGATCAGGCACTCGATGCCGAGCGACATGTCGGACAGCCGCCCGGCGGCGTTCAGGCGCGGGCCGAGGCCGAAGCCGAGGTCGAAGCCCGATGCCGTGCGCGCTTCGCGCGCGGCGGCGCGGAACAGCGCGGCGACGCCTGGCTGCATGCGGCCGTTGCGGATGCGCTGCAGCCCCTGCGCGACCAGCACGCGATTGTTGCCGTCGAGCCGCACGACGTCGGCGACGGTGCCGAGCGCGACGAGGTCGAGCAGGCCGTCGAGACGCGGCTCGGCTTCCTTGCTCGCGAACGCACCGCGGCGACGCAGCTCGGCGCGCAGTGCGAGCAGCACGTAGAACATCACGCCGACGCCGGCGAGGTGCTTGCTCGGGAACGCGCAGCCGGGCTGGTTCGGGTTGACGATCGCGCGCGCGGCCGGCAGCGCGTCGCCGGGCAGGTGGTGGTCGGTCACGAGCACGTCGATCCCGCGCGCGTTCGCGGCTTCGACGCCCGTCACGCTCGCGATGCCGTTATCGACGGTGATCAGCAGGTCGGGCTTGCGCGCGGCGGCGAGTTCGACGATCTCGGGCGTGAGGCCGTACCCATATTCGAATCGGTTCGGCACCAGGTAGTCGATCTGCGCGCCGAACATCCGCAGGCCGCGCACCGCGACTGCGCACGCGGTTGCCCCGTCGCAGTCGTAGTCGGCGACCACGAGCAGGCGCCGCTTGTCGGCGATCGCGTCGGCGAGCAGCGAGGCAGCGTCGGCGCAGCCTTTCAGCTCGGTGGGCGGAACGAGTCGCGCCAGCGCGGTCTCGATGTCGGCGGGGGACTGCACGCCGCGCGACGCGTACAGGCGTGCAAGGACGGGATGCAGGCCATGGCGCGCGAGCACTTCGGCGTCGGCGGGCGCGACGGGACGGGTAACGATCCGGGTCATTCGGGGTCTGCTTGTTATTCGAACAGGGAGGCCAGCGCGCGGCGGCGCCAGAACTTGCGCAGGTCGCCGCGCGTCGCGTGCAGCGTCACGGAGCTCGTATCGCCGCACAGCGTGAAATCGACGCTCGCGAGCTCGCCGTTCTGCAGCGCGGCAAGGGCCGGCGCGAACCAGTCGCGCTCGAGCGCGGCGAGCCCGTCGTGCCAGCGTGCCCAGTCCTGCTCGATGAACGGGGTGGTCAGCACCGGCAGTTCGACGAGCGTCGCGCCATCGGTGGCGGGCAGCGCGCCGAACGCGGCCGGCGGCGCGCCGGCGTCGGCTTGCGCGGCGCGCGCGAGGCCCAGCGCCGCAGGCGACACGGACAGCACGCGCGCGAACGGCTTGCCGACCGGCTTCAGCGTGCCCTGCGCATGGAACCAGATCGAATTGACGGCCGGCATGCCACGCGCCTCGCGGGCCTCGTTGACCGGGTGCTGGAACCATGCCATCTGCACTTCGTTCTGCAGCTTCATCCACATCCGCGAGCGCTCGCCCGTGTGGGCCTCGTGCGGCAGCCAGATCTCGATGTTGCGGCCGCTCGCGCGCAGCGGTGCGGCGCCGGCGAGGCGAGCGAGCTGCTCGCTCGACAGGTACCAGCGTGACGGGTTCGGTGCCTCGAGCCGGACGCCGAGTTCTTCGATCAGCGGCCGCGCGACCGCGAGCAGCGCGGCTGCGTCGCCTTCGTCGAGTGCGAGGGCCGCCGGGTCGACGAGCACCAGGTGATCGTGCGCGATTTCGACGTGGACGGGTTCGACGCAGGCCCACACTTGCGCGCCGGGGGCGCCGCCGTCCGCCAGCAGCATGTAGGGCGCGAGCGGCGCCTCGTCCGCGGCGTTGCCCTGGGTGGCGCCGAACTGGCGGGCCAGCCAGCGCTCGTGCGGCAGCGTGCGCTGGAAGTCCTCGCCGGCCACGCGCTCGACGAGGCTGGCGCGGGCGAGCAACTTTTCGAGCGCGGGGCTGTCCAGCGTGTGCAGGGACGAGGCCGCATCGGCCGCCGACGGCAGCGCGAACGGAACGAGAAAATGGAGGCGTCGGTCGTGCATGATGGTGCGCATTGTATGGCAAACTGCGCGCGTGATCGGGCCGGCTGACGGCCCGTTCGCGTCCGGCGGCCGTTTTTCGACCGTGCCCGGGCCGGTGGCCGCCACCGGGCGGCGGTCCGGCCGCGGGGTGCCTCCCCGCCGTAACCAGCAGAAAGGATTCGCTTGAAACTTCCGTACGAATGGCAGATCGGCTGGCGCTACACGCGCGCCGGCAAACGCACGACCGGTAACGGCTTCATTTCCTTCATCGCGCTCGTGTCGATGCTCGGGATCGCGCTCGGCGTCGCGGCGCTGATCGTCGTGCTGTCGGTGATGAACGGCTTCCAGAAGGAAGTGCGCGACCGCATGCTGTCGGTGCTCGCGCACGTCGAGGTGTTCTCGCCGACGGGCTCGATGCCCGACTGGCAACTGACCGCGCAGGAAGCGCGGCGCAATTCGTCGGTGATCGGCGCGGCGCCGTACGTCGACGCGCAGGCGCTGCTCACCCGCCAGGACGCGGTCAGCGGCGTGATGCTGCGCGGCGTCGAGCCCACGCTCGAGCCGCAGGTGTCGGACATCGGCAAGGACATGAAGGCGGGCCAACTGGCTGCGCTGGTGCCGGGCCAGTTCGGCATCGTGCTCGGCGATGCGCTCGCGGGCAATCTCGGCGTGACGGTCGGCGACAAGGTCACGCTGGTCGCGCCGGAAGGATCGATCACGCCGGCCGGCATGATGCCGAGGCTGAAGCAGTTCACGGTCGTCGGCGTGTTCGAGTCCGGGCACTACGAATACGACAGCACGCTCGCGATGATCAACATCCGCGACGCCGAGGCGCTGTTCCGGATGGCCGCGCCGACCGGCGTGCGGTTGCGGCTGAAAGACATGCAGAAGGCGCCGGACGTGGCGGTCGAGTTGTCGCATACGCTGTCGGGCAGCCTGTACATCCGCGACTGGACCCAGCAGAACAAGACGTGGTTCTCGGCTGTGCAGATCGAGAAGCGGATGATGTTCATCATCCTTACGCTGATCATCGCGGTGGCCGCGTTCAACCTCGTGTCGTCGCTCGTGATGACGGTGACCAACAAGCAGGCCGACATCGCGATCCTGCGCACGCTCGGCGCGCAGCCGGGGTCGATCATGAAGATTTTCGTCGTGCAGGGCGTGACGATCGGCTTCGTCGGCACGGCGTCGGGCGTTGCGCTCGGCTGCCTGATCGCGTGGAGCATCCCGTGGCTGATCCCGATGATCGAACACCTGTTCGGCGTGCAGTTCCTGCCGCCGTCCGTGTACTTCATCAGCGAGCTGCCGTCCGAACTCGTCGCGAGCGACGTGATCCGGATCGGGCTGATCGCATTCGCGCTGTCGGCGGTCGCGACGCTCTATCCGAGCTGGCGCGGCGCGAAGGTGAAGCCGGCGGAGGCGCTCCGCTATGAATGATCGCGCGACCGCATTAGCGGATTCACGACAACACAACAAACAGGATTCGGCAGGTATGCAGGAATACGTGCTTCAGGCGCGCGGGATCACGAAGGCATTCGTGCAGGGCGGCTTCAACGTGCAGGTGCTCAACAATACCGAGCTGACGGTGCGGCGCGGCGAGAAGCTCGCGGTCGTCGGCGCGTCGGGTTCCGGCAAAAGCACGCTGCTGCACGTGCTGGGCGGGCTCGACGAGCCAAGTGCGGGCGAGGTGTCGCTGCTCGGCAAGCCGTTCACGCAACTCGCCGAGCGCGAGCGCAACGAACTGCGCAACCGTGCGCTCGGTTTCGTCTACCAGTTCCATCACCTGCTGCCCGAGTTCACCGCGCTCGACAACGTCGCGATGCCGCTGCGCATTCGCCGGATGACGACCGAGGACGCGCGCGAGCAGGCCCAGGCGATGCTCGAGCGCGTCGGTCTCGGCCCGCGTGCGAAGCACCGGCCGGGCGAGCTGTCGGGCGGCGAGCGGCAGCGCGTGGCGATCGCGCGCGCGCTGGTCACGAAGCCCGCGTGCGTGCTCGCCGACGAGCCGACCGGCAACCTCGACGGCACGACGGCCGATACGGTGTTCAACCTGATGCTCGAGCTGTCCGAGACGCTCGAAACGAGCTTCGTGATCGTCACGCACGATCCCGATCTCGCCGCGCGCTGCGACCGCATCATGCGGCTGCGCGACGGCGTGCTGCACGAGGAGCCGGCGCTGCCGGTGTAAGAAGCGAACGCGCATGGCCTGCTGCCGGGGTGGTCCCGGTGCGGCGCCAGGGCGCAGGACTGCCGCCATGTGGATCGATACGCACTGCCATCTCGACGCCGCCGAGTTCGACGCCGACCGCGACGCGGTCGCGCACGCGGCGCGCGCGGCCGGCGTGTCGCGCATCGTGATCCCGAGCGTCGGGCGCGACAACTTCACGACGGTACGCGAACTCGCGCAACGTACGCCGGGCGCGGTCTACGCGTTGGGCATCCATCCGATGTATACGCCACGCGCACGCGACGAGGATCTCGACCTGCTGCGCATGGAGATCGAGGCGAGCCTCGACGATCCGCGCTTCGTCGCGATCGGCGAGATCGGCCTCGACTATTTCGTGCCGGGGCTCGACGAAGAGCGGCAGCAGTTCTTCTACCAGGGGCAGCTCAAGCTGGCGCGCGAATTCGACCTGCCCGTGCTGTGCCACGTGCGCAAGTCGCAGGATCGCGTGCTGGCCGGACTGCGCCGTGTGGGCGTGCGGCGCGGCATCGCGCATGCGTTCAACGGCAGTTTCCAGCAGGCCGAAGCGTTTCTCGCGCAAGGGCTGCATCTCGGTTTCGGCGGCAACGTGACCTTCTCGCGCGCGCTGCAGATCCGCCGGCTCGCGACGGAGTTGCCGCTCGACGCGCTCGTCGTCGAGACCGACGCACCCGACATCGCGCCCGAATGGGCGTACAAATCCCGCAACACACCCGACCAGGTGCCTCGCATCGGCGACGTGCTCGCCGAACTGCGCGGGCTCGACGCCGGCGCGGTGTCCCTATGCACTTCGGCTAACGCGCTCGCCGCGCTGCCGCGACTCGCACTTTCGTCCGCATAATCGTTGCCCTGAGGCGCCGCGTTCTCGATGGCGGCGTCGGGTCGACGAGGAGGGGCGATGCGCGTGTGGTGGATCGCGTTCGCGCTCGGCGTGGTCGTACTGCAGCGGCAGGCGGCGCTGCCGGGTGCGCTCGCATGGACGATCGGTGTGGCCGGGCTCGCGGGTTGCGCGGTGCTGAGCGTGTGGTGCATGCGTCGCCGGCGTACGCGCAGGACCGCCATGTTCGGATGGATGCTGTGTGCGCTCTCGGCGTGCGATGCAGGGTTCGGTTACGCGGCCGCACGGGCAGAATGGCGGCTGCGCGATAGCCTGCCCGTCGAATGGGAAGGGCGCGACATCGTCGTCACCGGCGTGATTCGCGGGCTGCCCGTGATCGACGAGACAGGCGCGCGGTTGCTGTTCGCGGTCGAGTCGAACGATGCGGGGCTGGCCCGTTTTCCGCCGTTGATCCGGCTTTCGTGGCGCGCGTATGGCGCATCGGCGACACGCGATCCGCTTCCCGACCTGCGCGCCGCACAGCGCTGGCGTTTCGTCGTGCGCCTGAAGCGCCCGCATGCCGAGGCCAATCCGGGTGTGCGCGACAGCGAGGCGGCGTGGCTGGCCGCAGGCATACGCGCGATCGGTTATGTCAGCGCGCCCCGGCGGGCGGAAATGCTCGATGCGCGTGCAGCGGGATGGCTTGCGTCGATCGATCGGCTGCGCGACGTGCTGCGCACGCGTATCGGCGAGTCGCTCGGCAGCGACGCCGGTCATCGCGGCATCGTCGCCGCGCTCGCGATCGGCGACCAGTCCGGCATCGGCGACGACGACTGGCACGTGCTGCGCAGCACGGGCACGAGCCACCTGGTCGCGATTTCCGGCTTGCATGTCGGGCTCGTCGGCGCGATCGCGGGCGGGCTCGTGTCGATGGTCTGGCGCCGCCTGCGCTGGCGCACACGGGCTGCAACGCTCGCGTTTCCGGCACCGTACGCGGCCGCGCTCGCCGCGCTGGCGGCCGCGGGCGGCTATGCGGCGCTGGCGGGCTTCAACGTGCCGGCGCAGCGCGCGTGGTGGATGATCGCGACCGGCGGCATCGCATATCTGGCCGGGCGCAGCGTACCGACTTCCGCGGTGCTGTGCGCGTCGCTCGGCGGCGTGCTGCTTGCCGACCCGTGGGCCGTGCTGTCGGCCGGATTCTGGCTGTCGTTCGGGGCGGTCGCCGTGATCCTGCTGGCCATCGCCGGCTGGCGTGCCGCGCGCGAGGCCGATGTGGAAGGCGAGGAGGGCGACGGCACGGCCGGCTTGTCGAGCCGGTTGCGCGGGTGGGGGGCACGCGCCGCGCGCCGTATCGCCGAGGCCACGCGCGTGCAGTACGCGGTGACGATCGGTCTCGCACCGCTCACGGCCGCATGGTTCGCGCAGATATCCCTGTCGGGCCCGTTCGGCAACGCGTTCGCGATTCCGTGGGTCAGCTCGGTCGTGACGCCCGTCGTGCTGGCCGGCATCGCGCTGCCCGCGCCGTTCGATGCATACGCGTTCCGGCTAGCGCACGCGGCGCTCGAACCGATGATGACGCTGCTCGGCTACCTCGCCGACTGGCCGGCCGGCGTGTTCTGGCTGCGCATGCCCGACTGGCCGGTGCTGGTGCTGGCCTGCGTGGGCGTCGCATGGGCGCTGATGCCGCGCGGCTGGCCGTTGCGCTGGGCGGCCCCGATCACGTGGCTGCCGCTCGTCGCGCCGGCGTCTGATGCGCCGCCGCCGGGCGGCTTCCGGCTGACCGTTTTTGACGTCGGGCAGGGTGCGTCGGTGCTGGTGGAGACTGCGCGGCGCACCTTGCTGTTCGATGCGGGGCCGGGCGCGGAGTCGACCCACGCGGGCGCGCGGATCGTCGCGCCGGCGTTGCGTGCACGCGGCATCGCGGTGATCGACTCGCTCGTGCTCAGTCACGCGGATGCCGATCACGCGGGCGGTGCACCGGCCGTCTATGCGGCAGCCGACGTGCGCCAACTGCTGGCCGGCATCGTGCCGAACAGCCGGTTGTGGCGCGATGCGGCCGCCGCCGGCGTCGCCGACCGGCTGCCGTGCGCGGCCGGGCAGCGCTGGACCTGGGACGGCGTCGCGTTCACTATGCTGTGGCCGCAAGGCGGCCCGGGCGCGGGCTCGTCGAACGGGCGGTCGTGCGTGCTGCGCATCGACGCGGGCGAGACGTCCGCGCTGCTGACGGGCGACGTCGATGCGCGCGGCGAACGCCGGCTCGTGGACGCTGCGCGCGACGCGCTGGCCGCGCAGATCCTGGTCGTTCCGCACCACGGCAGCCGTACGTCGTCGGTCGAGCCTTTCCTCGATTCGGTCGGGCCGCGCGTCGCGGTATTTCCTGTAGGCTATCGCAATCGTTTCGGGCATCCGCACCGGACGGTGCTCGCCCGTTACGCGGCGCGCGGGATCCCGCTGCCGCGCACCGATCGCGACGGCGCCGTGCGGTTCGACGTCGCGCCGGCTGACGGCGGGTTTGCCTTCGAGCGTCATCGCGACGTTCGGCGACGGTACTGGATGGATCGGTGAGCGCGGCGTAAGCCGGCGTATCAAAATAAAGATGGCCCGGGATCCGCGCTCAATGCCGAAGCGTGGGCCCGGCAGAACGCGAAGCATGGGACGAGAGTAAGGGCTAAAGCACTAACTGTCGTCGACCGCCAAGCATGGGACCGGAGTAAGCGCTGAAGCGCCAACTCGGGTCGACCGCCAAGCATGGGACGACAGTAAGTGCTAAAGCACTAACTGTCGTCGACAAAGGAGACATCGGCGTTTGAAGGACATCCTCCACTTCTCGCATGCGAACGGCTTTCCGGCGTCGACGTACCGCACGATCTTCGCCGAGCTGGCCGACGACTACGAGCTGCGCTACATCGAACGGATCGGCCACGACCGCCGCTACCCGGTGACGCGCGACTGGCCGCATCTCGTCGAGCAACTGCTCGACGACATCGGCAGCCGCTACGAGCGTCCCGTCTGGCTCGTCGGCCATTCGCTCGGCGGCTACCTGTCGCTGATGGCCGCGCTGAAGAAACCGCAATGGGTGCGCGGCGTCGTGATGATCGATTCGCCGATCATCGCGGGCTGGCGCGCCGGCGCATTGCGCGCGAGCCAGTGGGCGGGGCTCGACGAGCGGCTGTCGCCGGCCGCCGCGACACGCAACCGGCGTACGCACTGGGTAAGCCGTGACGAAGTCTGGCGGCACTTCCGCGAGAAACCGGCATTCGCCCGCTGGGACGAACGGATGCTGGCCGACTACATCGACTACGGGATTCCACAGACCGGTGCCGACGGCGAGCGCTCGCTCGCGTTCGACCGGCAGGTCGAATACCTGATCTACCGGACGCTGCCGCACACGCTCGGCCCGCGGCTCGCGCATGGCGCGCCGGTGCCGCTCGGCTTTCTCGCCGGCACGCGTTCGCGCGAAGTGCGCCAGGTCGGGCTCGATGCGACACGCCGCGCGGCGCGCGGCCGCGTCGAATGGCTGGAAGGCAGCCACCTGTTTCCGATGGAGCGGCCGCTCGAGACCGCCCGCGCATTGCAGCGGATGCTGAATTCGCTGAAGGCCGCGGAGGGCGATGTGGCGCAGGGCGTCACATCGCTCGCGAAGCGCGCCTGAAGCACGGTTTCGCGGCCGGGGCGCCGCCTCCGGCACGCACGGTTGCACCGGCCGGCGGGCGGTTTCGCCCCGGCGCGCACGGCTGGTGCGGGTCGACGCGAAAGGGCAGGATCATCACGCCAATTGCTGAGAGAAGGGCGGGCTTTACGGTATAATCCGTTTTTCCCGCGAGCATCCAGCGATGACCAAATATGTTTTCGTCACCGGCGGCGTAGTTTCTTCCCTTGGCAAGGGTATTGCCGCCGCTTCTCTCGCCGCGATCCTCGAATCGCGCGGTCTGAAAGTCACCCTCCTCAAACTCGATCCCTACATCAACGTCGACCCCGGCACGATGAGCCCGTTCCAGCACGGCGAAGTGTTCGTGACGGAAGACGGAGCGGAGACCGACCTCGACCTCGGCCACTATGAGCGCTTCATCAGCACGAAGATGCGCAAGGCCAACAACTTCACGACCGGCCAGATCTACGAATCGGTGATCCGCAAGGAACGCCGCGGCGACTATCTCGGCAAGACCGTGCAGGTCATTCCGCACATCACGAACGAAATCCAGGCGTTCATCGAGCGCGGGGCCGCGTCGGCCACCTGCGGTGAGCCGGATGTCGCGATCGTCGAGATCGGCGGCACGGTCGGCGACATCGAGTCGCTGCCGTTCCTCGAAGCCGCGCGCCAGATGAGCCTGCGCCTCGGCCGCAACAGCGCGTGCTTCGTGCACCTGACGCTGGTGCCGTACGTCGCGACGGCCGGCGAGCTGAAGACGAAGCCGACCCAGCACAGCGTGCAGAAGCTGCGCGAGATCGGCATCCTGCCGCACGTGCTGCTGTGCCGTGCCGACCGCCGCATTCCGGACGACGAATCGAAGAAGATCTCGATGTTCTCGAACGTGCCGGAAGACGCCGTGATCTCGGTGTGGGACGCCGACAGCATCTACAAGATTCCGCAGATGCTGCACGACCAGGGCCTCGATCGCATCATCTGCGAGGAACTGAAGCTGTCGCCGAAGGACGCCGACCTGACCATGTGGTCGGAGCTCGTCGAGAAGCTCGAGAACCCGAAGCACGAAGTGACGATCGGCATGGTCGGCAAGTATGTCGACCTGACCGAGTCGTACAAGTCGCTGATCGAAGCGCTGCGCCACGCATCGCTGCACACGTCGACCAAGGTCAACATCGAATACATCGACTCGGAAGAGATCGAGACGAACGGTGTCGACAGCCTGAAGCATCTCGACGCCGTGCTGGTGCCGGGCGGTTTCGGCCGTCGCGGCACGGAAGGCAAGATCGCGGCGATCCGCTACGCGCGTGAAGCGAAGGTGCCGTATCTCGGCATCTGCCTCGGCATGCAGCTCGCGGTGATCGAGTTCGCGCGCGACGTCGTCGGCCTGAAGCAGGCGAACAGCACGGAATTCGAGCCGGACACGCCGGAACGCGTGGTCGCGCTGATCACCGAATGGTACGACCGCGACGGCAAGGTCGAGACGCGCACCGAGGAGTCCGATCTCGGCGGCACGATGCGCCTGGGTTCGCAGCGCTGCCCGATCAAGCCGGGCACGATGGCGGAAGAGATCTACGGCAAGGACGTGAACGAGCGCCATCGCCACCGTTATGAAGTCAATAACCGCTTCGTGCCCCAGCTCGAAGCCGGCGGCCTTATCATCAGCGCCCGTACCCCGAGCGAGGATCTGCCGGAAATGATGGAGCTGCCGCGTTCGATGCACCCGTGGTTCGTCGGCGTCCAGTTCCACCCGGAATTCACGTCCACGCCGCGTGACGGCCACCCCCTCTTCAAGTCGTTCGTCGAAGCTGCGCTTGTCAACAAGCAAGCGCGCGGAGTGTAAGCATGAAGCTGTGCGATTTCGAGGTCGGTCTCGACAAGCCTTTCTTCCTGATCGCGGGTACCTGCGTCGTCGAATCGGAGCAAATGACGATCGACACGGCGGGCCGCCTGAAGGAGATCTGCGCGAAGCTGAACATTCCGTTCATCTACAAGTCGTCCTACGACAAGGCGAACCGCAGCTCGGGCAAGTCGTTCCGTGGCCTCGGAATGGACGAGGGCCTGCGGATCCTGTCCGAGGTGAAGCGCCAGCTCGGCCTGCCGGTGCTGACCGACGTGCATTCGATCGAGGAGATCGAGCAGGTCGCGTCGGTCGTCGACGTGCTGCAGACGCCGGCGTTCCTGTGCCGCCAGACCGATTTCATCCATGCGTGCGCGCGCTCGGGCAAGCCCGTCAACATCAAGAAGGGCCAGTTCCTCGCGCCGCACGACATGAAGAACGTGATCGACAAGGCGCGCGAAGCGGCTCGTGAAGCGGGGCTGTCGGAAGACCGCTTCATGGCGTGCGAGCGCGGTGTCTCGTTCGGCTACAACAATCTGGTGTCGGACATGCGTTCGCTCGCGATCATGCGCGAGACGAGCGCGCCGGTCGTGTTCGATGCGACCCACTCGGTGCAACTGCCGGGCGGGCAGGGCACGAGCTCGGGCGGTCAGCGCGAATTCGTACCGGTGCTCGCACGTGCGGCGGTCGCGACGGGCGTCGCGGGCCTGTTCATGGAGACGCACCCGAATCCGGCCGAGGCAAAGTCGGATGGCCCGAACGCGGTGCCGCTGAACCGGATGAGCGCGCTGCTGGAGACCCTCGTCACGCTCGACCAGGCGGTGAAGCGCAATCCGTTCCTGGAAAACGATTTCAATTAAAGATCGAATGAACCTTGCGACGGCTTCGCGCGTCAGTAGCGAAAGCGGTTCGGGTGCGCGCGCCGTCGCAGTTTGAAGAATCCATCGTCATTCTCAGAGGAAACCCATGAGTGCAATCGTAGATATCATCGGCCGCGAGATTCTGGATTCGCGCGGCAACCCCACCGTCGAATGCGACGTGCTGCTCGAATCGGGCACGATGGGCCGCGCGGCGGTGCCGTCGGGCGCGTCCACCGGCTCGCGTGAAGCGATCGAACTGCGCGACGGCGAAGCCGGCCGCTACAACGGCAAGGGCGTGCTGAAGGCAGTCGAGCATATCAACACCGAAATCTCCGAAGCCATCATGGGCCTCGACGCGTCGGAACAGGCGTTCCTCGACAAGACGCTGCTCGAGCTGGACGGCACCGACAACAAGTCGCGCCTCGGCGCGAACGCGATGCTGGCCGTGTCGATGGCCGTCGCGAAGGCAGCCGCCGAAGAGGCAGGCCTGCCGCTGTACCGCTACTTCGGCGGTTCGGGTGCGATGCAACTGCCGGTGCCGATGATGAACATCGTCAACGGCGGCGCGCACGCGAACAACAGCCTCGACATCCAGGAATTCATGATCGTCCCGGTGAGCCAGCCGACGTTCCGTGAAGCCCTGCGTTGCGGCGCGGAAGTGTTCCACGCACTGAAGAAGATCCTGAGCGACCGCGGCATGAGCACGGCAGTCGGCGACGAAGGCGGCTTCGCGCCGAACTTCGGCAGCAACGACGAGTGCCTGTCGACGATCCTGCAGGCAATCGAGAAGGCCGGCTACCGTGCGGGCGAAGACGTGCTGCTCGCGCTCGACTGCGCGGCATCCGAGTTCTACCACGACGGCAAGTACCAGCTCGCGGGCGAAGGCCTGCAACTGTCGTCGGCCGAATTCACCGACTACCTCGCGACGCTCGCCGACAAGTTCCCGATCGTGTCGATCGAGGACGGCATGCACGAAAGCGACTGGGAAGGCTGGAAGCTGCTGACCGATCGCCTCGGCAAGAAGGTGCAGCTGGTCGGCGACGACCTGTTCGTCACGAACACGCGCATCCTGAAGGAAGGCATCGAGAAGGGCATCGCGAACTCGATCCTCATCAAGATCAACCAGATCGGTACGCTGACCGAAACGTTCGCGGCGATCGAAATGGCGAAGCGCGCGGGCTACACGGCCGTGATCTCGCACCGCTCGGGCGAAACCGAAGATTCGACGATCGCGGACATCGCGGTCGGCCTGAACGCCGGTCAGATCAAGACGGGTTCGCTGTCGCGCAGCGACCGCATCTCGAAGTACAACCAGCTGCTGCGCATCGAGGAAGATCTCGGCGACATCGCAAGCTACCCGGGTAAATCGGCTTTCTATAACCTGCGCTAACGCGCTACTATCGGGTTCGTCATATCGACGCCGCTCTGTGCATGTGCGCGGAGCGGCGCTTCTTATATCTGCGGTTCTTACATGCGGCTTGTCACTGTCGTCCTGATTGCCTTGCTGGCGCTCATTCAGTACCCCCTATGGTGGGGACACGGCGGCTGGCTGCGGGTGCATGAATTGCGTCAGCAGCTTGACGATCAGCTCCGGAAGAACGCGGACGAGAAGCTGCGCAACGAGCGCACCGCAGGCGAAGTGCAGGATCTGCAGGGCGGCACTGCGGCCATCGAAGAGCGCGCGCGCTACGAGATGGGCATGGTGAAGGATGGCGAAGTGTTCGTGCAGTTCGTGTCGCCGAATGCGCCTGCCGTACCGCTGAACAACACGCCGTCGAATACGTCGACGCGCGGCGCCGTCTCCGCGGCACCGGTGCGTGTCGTGCCGAATCCGCAGTCGATCGCGAAGCCGTCGCGGCATCATGGCGGCGACAAGGGCAAGGCCGCGCATCACTGAGGCACGATTGCTCGAACCCATTGAAAAAGCGCGGGAAATGCCGCGCTTTTTTATTTCCTGCCGGTAGTCAATCGGCTGAGCGATGCACGCTCACCACCACCATCCCGGGTAGCCGTAGCTGATGCCCGAGCCCCAGCGATTGCCCCATCCGCCGTAATACCCGCCGTAGACCGTCACCGGCGGTGGCGAGTAATAGGCCCATGCGCGCGCGGCGGCCTCGGCGGCCATCGCATTGTTCTGTTCGCGCAGCACCTGCTGGTCGATCTCGTCGTAGCGCTTGCGCTCGGCGCTCGACAGCGCGGGCGGCTGGCCGCCCGATGCCCCGGGTTCGGGCAGGCGGCTCAGGATCGTGGAAGTCGGCGGCGGCATCGCGCAGCCGGCCAGCGCGAGCGTGCCGGCGGCAACGGTTGTCAGGACGATGGTGCGGAACGGACGATGAAGCGGGCGATTCATGTGTTTCTCCTGCAGCGCGCCGACGACGGGAAGCGGCTTGCGCCGAAGTGCGCGACTTCGGCGCCGGAGCCTTGCGTGCGACGCTCGTGCGTCATTATGCGCCCATGCCCGGACGACAGGCATCGGGCCATAGATCAGTGACGCTGCTCGGTCGCGGGCGCGATGCCCGTCTCGACGCCGGGTGCCGCGAACAGCTGCGCGACGTCGACCGGATCGAATTCATAGCGCTGGTTGCAGAACTCGCAATGAATCTCGACATGGCCGCGCTCGACGATCACGCTGTCGACTTCTTCACGGCCGAGCATGCGCAGCATCGCGCCGACCTTCTCGCGCGAGCACGAGCACTGGAAACGCGTGCCGGCCGGTTCGAAGTGCTGCACGTTTTCCTGCCAGAACAGCCGGCGGAACACGACTTCCGGTTCGACCTCGAGCAGTTCCTGGGCGGACAGCGTGCCGCCGAGCGTGCACACGCGCTCCCACGTATCGGTATCGGTTTCGGCATTACGCGGCACGATGCCGCCGTCGCCCGGCAGCTTCTGCAGCAGCATGCCCACCGCGCGGTCGCGATCGGCCGCGAGCCACATCCGCGTGTCGAGCTGCTCCGAGTGATGCATGTAATGCTCGAGCACCTGCGAGACGGATTCAAGCGGGCCGTCGACACCGTTCAGCGGCACGATGCCCTGGTACGGCTGCTGGCCCGGCAGCTTGTCGGCAGGATCGAGCGTGATCACGCAGCGGCCGTGGCCGCTCGCGTTGACGAGCGACGCGAAGCGCGTGTCGTCGCCGATCGTCTGGGCGGAGTCGCCGGCGAACTTCGCGGTGGCCCGCATCGACAGATCCGAGCCGCACTGGACGACCAGCATCTGGACAGGCCCGTCGCCGAAGATCTGCATGATCAGGGTGCCGTTGAATTTCAGGTTCGCGGACAGCAGCGCGCACGCGGCCATCATCTCGCCGAGCACCGTGCGCACGGGGGCAGGGTAGTCGCGGCGGGCGAGCACTTCCTGCCACGTATTGCGCAGCGAAACGATCTCGCCGCGCACGGGCGCCGCATTGAACATGAATTTCTGTAACTGGTCGCTCACTCTTCTTCCTTGAAATCCGTGCGAATCACCCGATCCGCACGAGTTGCTCCTTGAAATGCGCACGCCGCTCGACGTACGTCTTCGCGTTCGTGCGCAGCCGCGCAATGTCTTCCGCCGACAGCTCGCGCACGACTTTCGCCGGTGCGCCGAGAATCAGCGAGTTGTCCGGGAACGCCTTGCCTTCCGTCACGACCGCGCCGGCACCAACCAGACAGTTGCGGCCGATGACCGCTCCATTCAAGACCACCGCCTGGATACCGACCAGCGAACCTTCGCCGATCGTGCAGCCGTGCAGCATGGCCTGGTGCCCGATCGTCACGTTTTCGGCAATCGTCAGCGGAAAGCCAGGGTCCGTGTGCAAAACCGCGCCTTCCTGGACGTTGCTGCCTGCACCGACGGTGATCGTCTCGTTGTCGCCGCGAATCGTCGCGCCGAACCAGACGCTCGCGTTCTCCTCGAGCACGACCTTGCCGATGATGGCCGCCGTATCGGCGACGAATACGCTTTCGTGGATCGTCGGGGCCGTATCGCCCAGCTTGTAGATCGTCACGGAGTCTCCTTGTCTCTTCGATGAAGGGCGCCGGTAGAATGGCGCGTCTGGTTTGCCCGGCGCATGCGCATGTGCCGCGCAACAATCGCCTATTGTAAACCGTCGCGTGCGTGCGCTCTCGCGATGCGCCCGCAGGGTGTCCCCGTTTATGAGCATGGAGTCTTCTTCTTTCGGCAATGCGTCGGCCTGTGTGCGCCGCGCCGCGCTCGAGGCGCTGCGTGACGCCGAACCAGCGGCCAAGGCCGCCCAGGTGCGCGCGCTCTACGATGCGCTGCTGGCCGGGCAGGCGGCGATCGCGCCGTCGCTCGAATTGCCCGACCCGGCCGATCTGCCCGGGCGTCCGGCGCGCCCGCCGCTCGTCGAACCGCGCCAGCTCGAGCGGCGCAGCATGCGTTCGCCGGAAGGGCGCGCCGTGCTGCTGCACGCGCTTGCCCATATCGAGTTCAATGCGATCAACCTGGCGCTCGACGCGGTCTGGCGCTTCGCGGGCCTGCCGGCCCCGTTCTACGCGGACTGGCTGAAGGTCGCGGCCGAGGAGGCCTATCACTTCACGTTGCTGTCCGACCGCCTGGCGGCATTCGGGCATGCGTACGGCGATTTTCCCGCGCACAACGGTCTGTGGGAGATGTGCGAGCGGACCAAGGGCGACGTGCTGGCGCGCATGGCGCTCGTGCCGCGCACGCTCGAGGCCCGCGGGCTCGACGCGTCGCCGCCGATTCGCGCGCGGCTCGTGCAGGCGGGCGACGATGCGTCGGCCGCGATCCTCGACGTGATCCTGCGCGACGAAATCGGCCACGTCGCAATCGGCAACCGCTGGTTCCGGCATCTGTGCGACGAAGCCGGCCGCGATCCCGTGCCGACCTACCGGCAGCTCGCCGAGCAGTACCATGCGCCGCGGCTGCGCGGCCCGTTCAATTTCGATGCGCGCCGCGATGCCGGATTCGAGCAGGCCGAACTCGACGAACTGGCCGCGCAGGACGTGGCGGAGGGCGGCGCGCCACGCTAGCCGGCTCGCGTTCGGCCGCGCTTCGACCGCCGCCTGCCGTCCCGGGTGCCCGGGACATGGCGCTTCCCGGTGGTCCCGGGCGCACGCGCGCCGCTAGAGCAGCGCCTCGATTGCCGGACGCCGGAAAGCAGGCGTCGCCGCTATAATCGAACGATCATTCTTTTTTCTGGCGGCTGCAATGAGTGCGTCGAGTTCTGTTTCCGATTTCGTCACGGTGCGCGGCGTCCAGCTGCACGTTCGGCGCTGGGGCCGGCCCGATGCGCCGACGCTGTTCATGCTGCACGGCTGGATGGACGTCGCGGCGTCGTTCCAGTTCGTCGTCGATGCGCTCGCGGGCGACTGGCAGGTGATCGCGCCCGATGCGCGCGGTTTCGGGCTGTCCGACTGGCCGGTCGCGCGGCAGGGCGGCGGCCATTACTGGTTCCACGAGTACCTGGGCGACCTCGATGCGCTCGTCGACCACTATGCGCCGGCCGGCGAAGTCAACCTGGTCGGGCACAGCATGGGCGCGAACGTCGTGTGCCTGTATGCCGGCGTGCGGCCGGAGCGCGTGCGGCGCGTGGTCGATCTCGAGGGTTTCGGGCTGGCGCCGGCGCGGGCCGAGCAGGCGCCGCGCCGGCTGCGCGGCTGGCTGGACGAACTGCGCGAACCGCCCGTGCTGCGCCCTTATGCGTCCCTCGACGACGTGGCGGCGCGCCTGACCAAGACCAATCCGCGGCTCGACCCGCGCCGTGCGGCGTTCCTTGCCGCGCACTGGTCGAAGCGCGGCGACGACGGCCTGTACCACCTGCTGGCCGACCCTGCGCACAAGATGCCTGGCCCGCAGCTGTACCGGCTCGACGAAGTGATGGCCACCTGGGCGCAGGTGCGCGCGAAGGTGCTGCACGTCGAAGCCGTCAATTCGCCGACGCTGGCACACATCGCCGGCGACATTCCGCTCCCGGAATTCAAGGCGCGCTTCAACGCGTTCCCCGACTGGCGCGAGAAGCTCGTCGAGGATGCGGGCCATATGGTCCATCACGACCAGCCCGAGCAGATTGCGGCGCTGATCGAGGCGTTCTGCGCGTAAGCGCGCGGCGGCAGCGGCGGGGCGCGCGGGCGGCGCATTGCCGCGTTGCAGTAGAATGAAGCCTTACCTGCCATGCCGACAATGAACGCCGATCTCCACTGCCATTCGAATGTTTCCGACGGGTTGCTGCCGCCTGCCGACGTCGCGCGCCGCGCTCATGCCGGCGGCGTGACCCTGTGGGCGTTGACCGACCACGACGAGATCGGCGGCCAGGCAGCGGCGCGCAGCGAAGCGGAAGCGCTCGGCATGCGCTACCTGAGCGGCGTCGAGATTTCGGTCACGTGGGCGTCGCGCACCGTGCACATCGTCGGCCTGAATGTCGATCCCGCGAACCAGGTGCTGGTCGACGGCCTGTACCGCACGCGCCACGGCCGCGCGGCGCGCGCGGTGGCGATCGGCGAGCAGCTCGCCACGCTCGGCATTCCCGGCGCGTACGAAGGTGCGTTGAAGTACGTGTCGAATCCCGACCTGATCTCGCGCACGCACTTCGCCCGCTTCCTCGTCGAAAACGGCCACGCGACGTCGACGTCCGATGTGTTCGATCGGCTGCTCGGCGACGACAAGCCCGGGTTCGTCCCGCACCGCTGGGCGACGCTGCCCGACGCCGTCGCGTGGATTCGGGCCGCCGGCGGCGAAGCCATCGTCGCGCATCCGGGCCGCTACCGCTACACGCCCGTCGAATTCGACGCGTTCTTCGGCGAGTTCATCGATCTGGGCGGCCGCGCGATCGAGGTCGTCACGGGCAGCCACACGCCCGACCAGTACCGCGAATATGCGGACGTCGCACGCCGCTTCGGCTTCGAAGCGTCGCGCGGCTCGGATTTCCATGCGCCAGGCGAGGGCCGTGTCGAGCTCGGCAGCCTGCCGCCGTTGCCGCCGGACCTGACACCGGTCTGGGAACGCTGGCTCTGACACCGGGCGGCGGCCTGCCACCTGCGTTGCTGCCGGCCGCGCGCATCCGATTTCTCCCCCTTTACGACCCCCATGTCCCAGTTCTTCAGGATTCACCCGGATAATCCGCAGCCGCGCCTGATCAAGCAGGCCGTGGAAATCGTCAGCAAGGGCGGCGTGATCGCGATGCCGACCGATTCGAGCTATGCGCTCGCGTGCCATCTCGACGACAAGGACGCGGTCGAGCGCGTGCGCCGGATTCGCGGCCTCGACGAGAAGCAGCACCTGTCGCTGCTCGTGCGCGACCTGTCGGAGCTCGCCAACTTCGCGATGGTCGACAACCGCCAGTACCGGCAGATCAAGTCGGTGACGCCGGGCCCGTACGTCTTCATCCTGCAGGCGACGAAGGAAGTGCCGCGCCGTCTGTCGCACCCGTCGCGCAAGACGATCGGGCTGCGCGTGCCCGATCATGCCATCACGCTCGCGTTGCTCGAATCGCTCGGCCAGCCGCTGCTCGGCACGACACTGATCCTGCCGCCGGACGACGAGCCGCTCAACGATCCCGAAGAAATCCGCGAGCGGCTCGAGAAGCAGGTCGACCTCGTGATCGACGGTGGTGCGTGCCCGCGCGAGCCGTCGACGGTGATCGACCTGACCGGCGACGAGCCCGAGCTCGTGCGTGCGGGGCGCGGCGCGCTCGAACCGTTCGGACTCTCGGCCGCGTAAGCGCGCCGTTCCATTTTTTGCGCGAGTGCGCTTGTTACAATAACGCGATATGGATGCTTCCCTGATACAGACCATCGCCGTCTACGCGCTGCCCGTGATCTTCGCGATCACGTTGCACGAGGCCGCGCATGGCTACGCCGCCCGCCTGCTCGGCGACAACACCGCCTACATGATGGGGCGCGTGTCGTTCAACCCGATGCGCCACATCGATCCGCTCGGCACGATCGCGATCCCGCTCGCGATGTATTTCCTGACGGGCGGCGCATTCCTGTTCGGCTATGCGAAGCCGGTGCCGGTGTCGTTCGGCAACCTGCGCGATCCGCGCTGGGGCAGCCTGTGGGTATCGCTCGCGGGCCCGGCCTGCAACTTCGTGCAGGCGCTGATCTGGGGTGTGCTGACCCTCGTGCTGCCCGCCGTCGGCATCGACGAGCCGTTCTTCACGCGGATGGCGTTTGCCGGCGTCAGCGCGAACCTCGTGCTCGGCGTGCTGAACCTGTTTCCGCTGCCGCCGCTCGACGGCGGCCGCATCCTGGCGGCGCTGCTGCCGACGAAGCAATCGATCGCGCTGTCGCGCATCGAGCCGTACGGTTTCATCATCGTCCTCGTGCTGGTCGCGACGGGCGTGCTGACGAACTTCTGGCTGCGCCCGCTCGTCAACGTCGGCTACGCCGTCCTGAGCGCCATCCTGTCCCCATTCGCCTCGCTTCTCTAACGACAACCATGTTCCCTGAACGTATTTTCTCCGGCATGCGACCCACCGGGTCGCTGCACCTCGGTCACTACCACGGCGTGCTGAAAAACTGGGTGAAGCTGCAGTCCGAGTACCCGTGCTTCTTCTGCGTCGTCGACTGGCATGCGCTGACGACGCACTACGAGACTCCCGAGGTCATCGAGAAGAACGTGTGGGACGTGCTGATCGACTGGCTCGCATCCGGCATCGATCCGGCGCAGGCCACGCTGTTCATCCAGAGCAAGGTGCCCGAGCACGCCGAACTCGCGCTGCTGCTCGGCATGAGCACGCCGCTCGGCTGGCTCGAACGCGTGCCGACCTACAAGGAGCAGATGGAGAAGCTGAAGGACAAGGACCTGTCGACCTACGGCTTCCTCGGCTATCCGGTGCTGATGGCGGCCGACATCCTGCTGTATCGCGGCTCGCTCGTGCCGGTCGGTGAAGACCAGGTGCCGCACGTCGAGATGACGCGCGAGATCGCGCGCCGCTTCAACTACCTCTACGGTCGCGAGCCGGGCTTCGAGGAGAAGGCGCTCGATGCCGCGAAGAAGCTGGGCGGCAAGCGCGCGAAGCTTTATCACGAGCTGCGCAACGCGTATCAGCAGGAGGGCGACGACGAGGCGCTCGAACAGGCGCGCGCGATGCTGCAGGAATCGCAGAGCCTGTCGATGAGCGACCGCGAGCGCCTGTTCGGCTATCTCGAAGGCGCGCGCAAGATCATCCTGGTCGAGCCGCAGGCGCTGCTCACCGAAGCATCGCGGATGCCGGGCCTCGACGGGCAGAAGATGTCCAAGTCGTACGGCAACACGATCGGCCTGCGTGAAGACGCCGAGACGATCACGAAGAAGGTCCGCACGATGCCGACCGATCCCGCGCGCGTGCGCCGCACCGATCCGGGCGATCCCGACAAGTGCCCGGTGTGGCAACTGCACCAGGTCTATACCGACGAAGCCACGCACGACTGGGTGCAGAAAGGCTGCCGCTCGGCGGGCATCGGCTGCCTCGACTGCAAGCAGCCGGTCGTCGAAGGCATCCTGCGCGAACAGCAGCCGATGCTCGAGCGTGCGCAGAAGTACATGGACGATCCGTCGCTGCTGCGCGCGATCGTCGCGGATGGTTGCGACAAGGCGCGCAAGTACGCGACGGAAACGATGCGCGACGTGCGTGACGCGATGGGCCTGTCGTACAACTGATCGACCGCATGAGCGCATCCGTCATCGCCGCTGCGGGCGGCCACGTCGCCCAGGCCGAGCCGTCGCGCTGGGTTGCGCAATGGTCGCGGCTCGTGTCGCCACGCGGCGCGGTTCTCGATGTCGCGGCGGGCGGCGGCCGCCATGCGCGCTGGTTCGCGTCGCACGGGCATCCGGTCGTCGCAGTCGAGCGCGACCCGGCCGCACTGGCCGCATTGCGTTCGATTCCGGGCGTCGATGCCCGTGACGCCGATCTCGAAGGCGCGCCGTGGCCGTTGCCGGCCGTCGAGCAGTTTGCGGCGGTGGTTGTCACGAATTATCTGCATCGTCCGCTCTGGCCCCATCTGCTCGATGCGGTGGCGCCGGGCGGCGTGCTGATCTACGAAACCTTCGCGCAAGGAAACGAAACGGTCGGGAAACCGTCCAACCCCGCGTTCCTGCTCGCCCCGGGCGAGCTGCTGGACGCCGTGCACGGCCGCCTGCGGGTGGTTGCGTACGAGGACGGGTTCGTCGCCGCGCCGCGCGAGGCGTTCGTCCAGCGTCTCTGCGCAGTGCGCGAGGGCGCGACCCCGAAGGCGGGGGCGGGAATTCCACGTTACGAACTGCCCGGCTAATCCGCTACAATCTCAATGTTTACCGGTACATAACCTCAATCGCGTTTCATGGCTAACGGCACCCAAGACGGCATTCAAATCCGCGGAAGCATCCCCGCGATCGTCACCCCGATGCTCGAAGACGGCAGTCTCGACCTGCCGGCGTTTCGCAAACTGATCGACTGGCACATCGCGGAAGGCACCGATGCGCTCGTCGTGGTCGGTACGAGCGGCGAGTCGGCAACCCTCAACGTCGAAGAGCACATCCTGATGATCCGCACGGCGGTCGAGCATGCGGCGAAACGCATCCCGATCATCGCGGGCGCGGGCGGCAACTCGACCGCCGAGGCGATCGAGCTGACGAAGCACGCGAAGGCTGTCGGCGCGGACGCGACGCTGCAGGTCGTGCCGTACTACAACAAGCCGACGCAGGAAGGCATGTACCGTCACTTCAAGACGATCGCCGAAGCGGTCGACCTGCCGGTGATCCTGTACAACGTGCCGGGCCGCACGGTCGCCGACATGGCGCACGAGACGACGCTGCGCCTCGCGGAAGTCCCGGGCATCATCGGCGTGAAGGAAGCGACCGGCAACATCGATCGCGCCGCGCACCTGATCAAGGCCGCCCCGAAGCATTTCGCGATCTACAGCGGCGACGATCCGACCGCGATCGCACTGATGCTGCTCGGCGGCCACGGCAACATCTCGGTGACGGCGAACGTCGCACCGCGCGCAATGAGCGACCTGTGCCGCGCGGCGCTGGCCGGTGACGTACAGACGGCTCGCGCGCTGCACATGAAGCTGCTGTCGCTGCACAAGAACCTGTTCATCGAAGCGAACCCGATTCCGGTGAAGTGGGCGCTGCAGGCGATGGGCAAGATGCAGGGCGGCATCCGGCTGCCGCTCACGGCGCTCGACGAGCGCTGCCACGAAGCCGTGCGTTCGGCCCTCGTCGAGGCCGGCGTCCTCGCCTGATGCCGAGGCGGCCGCGTCCTGCGGCCGCCGGCTCGAACCCTGATCAACCCGCACCGGCCGGCTCCGTCCGGCGCCGCTCCTGACGAGCGTTCTAGCAAGACGAAGGATTTCATGAAACGTTTCGCCTTTTCCTCTCGCGCCATCCAGATGTCGGTGGTGGCGCTGGCGCTGGGCGCGCTCGCCGGCTGCGATACGCTGAACGACTACCTGGCCCCTGACCGGGTCAACTACAAGAACACCGGTTCCGCGCCGCCGCTCGCGGTGCCGAGCGACCTGAAGCCGGTGCCGACGACGCAGCAGTTCGTCGCACCGCCGAGCAACGCCGGCCTCGGCACGCTGCCGCCGCGGGTCACGACGCAGGCCGGCAACGCCACCGACGGCATCCCGAGCGCGCAGGATCCGCTCGGCATGCACATCGAGCGCGACGGCGACCGCCGCTGGCTCGTCGTCGATGGCCGCACGCCCGAGCAGCTGTGGCCGATCCTGAAGGAGTTCTGGCAGGAGAACGGCTTCTCGCTGAAGACCGATGCGCCGTCGACGGGCATCATGGCCACCGACTGGGCTGAAAACCGCGCGAACATTCCCGATGACTGGTTCCGCCGCACGATCGGCAAGGTCATCGATTTCGCGTACTCGTCCGGCACGCGGGACCGCTTCCGTACGCTCGTGAACCGCACGTCGGACGGCAACACCGATATCTCGATCACGCACAGCGCGATGGAAGAAATGATGGTCGGCCCGCAGGGCGGCACGTCGTCGCGTTGGGAGGAGCGTCCGCGCAACCCGGTGCTCGAAGCCGTATTCCTGTCGAAGCTGATGCAGAAGTTCGGCCTGACCGATGCGCAGGCGAAGCAGTTGCTGACCGATGCGCGTCCCGCGACGGCGCCCGCGCAGGTCAGCGACACCAGCGGCGGCGGGGCAACGCTGCAACTGGCCGAGTCGTTCGACCGCGCATGGCTGCGTGTCGGCCTGGCGCTCGACCGCACCAATTTCGCGGTCGACAATCGCGATCGCGAGAAGGGGGTGTACACCGTGCGCTATGCGAACACGATGGAAGAGCTCAAGCGCGACGGTCTGTTCGGCAAGCTGTTCTATGGCGGTCCGTCGGCAGCGAAGCCCGGCAAGGAGTACCTCGTCAACGTGCGCGCACAGGGCAACGGCAGTACGCAGGTTGCGGTGGTCGGCGCAAACGGGCAGGTCGATAACTCGTCGGACGCACAGCGGATCATTTCGCTGCTCCACGCGCAGTTGAACTAAGCGCGTGCGATTCTCCAGCCTCGGAAGCGGCAGCGAAGGCAACGCGCTGGTCGTCGAGGCCTCGAGCGGCACGACGACCACCCGCGTGCTGCTCGACTGCGGCTTTTCCGCCAAGGAGGTCGAGCGCCGGCTCGGCCGACTGAATCTCTGCATCGGCGATCTCGATGCGATTCTCATTACCCACGAACACAGCGACCACGTCGGCAGTGCGCTGACGCTTGCCCGCCGCGGATCGCTGCCGCTCTACATGAGCTGGGGCACCGCGCGCGCGGTCGGCGCGGATGAGGCCGATGTCGATCTCCACGTGCTGTGGGGTGACGAGACGGCCGCGATACGCGATCTGGCCGTGATGCCCTATACGGTCCCTCACGACGCGCGTGAGCCGCTCCAGTTCGTCTTTATGGACGGCGCCAGCCGGCTCGGCGTGCTGACGGACGTCGGGATGGCCACGCCGCACATCACGGCCGTACTGAGCGGCTGTGACGCGCTGGTGCTCGAATCCAACCACGACACCGCGATGCTGGCCGCGAGCCGCTATCCGCAGTCGCTGAAGGCGCGCATCGGCGGCAACCATGGCCACCTGAGCAACGACGCGGCGGCGGACATCCTTGCGTCGCTTGAGCGCAGCCGCCTCCGGCACCTGGTCGCCGCGCACCTGAGCCAACAGAACAACCTGCCGGAACTGGTCCGCCAGGCGTTTGGCGGTGTGCTGGGGACGAGCGGAGACGACGTGGTCGTGGCCACGCAGGACGCGGGCTTCGACTGGCTGGCGCTCGGATGAGCGGGGCAGGGCCGCTGCGGCGGCCCGGTGCGACTGCCGTGCGATAGACGCAGAAACGGCAGACGTAAAAAAACCGGCCCTCGGGCCGGTTTTTTTTCAGCTGACGCTGAGGCTTACTGGCTTGCGCCCGAAGCCGGAGCAGCCGTCGCTGCCGAAGCAGCCGACGCCACTGCAGCAGCAGCGTCGCTCGCAGCAGCCGTTGCCGACGAAGCAGCAGCCGAAGCGTCGCTCGCAGCACCAGCAACTGCCGAAGCAGCCGACGAAGCAGCAGCAGCCGCGTCGCTTGCAGCCGACGAAGCAGCTTGATCAGCGCTCTTGTTGCAAGCAGCCAGTGCAACAGCAGCCAACAGGGAAGCTACGAGGAGGGATTTCTTCATGATCACGTCCTTTTATGGTTAAAGGTAAGCAACAGCGCGAAACAATACCGGTAATGTGCTCCAACACCGACCTGGGCCGCTGGTGGAGATGCACTTCTTAGAGCGTGAATCTTCCCTACGGCTTGGGCGGAAATTATATGCACTTTCCTATCGACCGTCGACAAATGCGGGGTCAATACGTTGTCTTTCCCATACAGAATTTGATCTGTACGGGCATACGGGGCGACTCACACTAAATCCGGTTTCCGACCCGTATCCAGCCCGCACGATACCACTCGTGCAACAAGGCTGTCATCGAGGGAACCCGGGATAGTGTTACAAACCGTTTCGCCTCCATCTGGCGTTGATTGGCCAGTTCGGGCAGCCATTCGCTGGCCTGCTCGAGCGGTCCTTCTTCACCATTAATGAAGTACGAGCGCGCGTTATACATCAATGCGGCCCTTCTGTCGAGACACACGCCCCGGCGTGACGCTTGCGTGACGAACGCGGCCTCGGACAGCGGGCGTGCGGGCGGGTCGAAAACGACGTTCGGCTTGGGCTCGCTCAGGTAGCAGCCGAGGAATTCGGCGACGTCCCGCTTGCGCCAGCGGATCGCGTCCACGATCTCGGCAACGCGCTCGACCATCGCCGGAGGCAGCTGGGCGGGCGTGTCGACGGCCGGCTGTTTCGGATCGCGGTAAAGGTCGTCGCCGCAACCGTCGCGCAGGCCGCCACGCTCCGCGAGATAGTACAGGAACTGGGCGCCCAGCTCACCGGCGGACGGGGCCCGGAAGCCGATCGAGCAGGTCATGCATTCGCCTTCGGCAACGCCATCGTGCGCGATGTGCGGCGGCAGGTAGAGCATGTCGCCGGGTTCCAGCACCCATTCGTCGCTCGGTTCGAAATTTTCGAGGATTTTCAGCGGCACGTCCGGTTGCAGCGACAGGTCCTTCTGCGCACCGACGCGCCAGCGGCGCCGGCCTTCGACCTGCAGCAGGAATACGTCATACGAATCGAAGTGCGGGCCGACGCCGCCGCCGTCCGTCGCATAGGAGATCATCAGGTCGTCCAGACGCGCGTCGGGGATGAAGCGGAAGCGGTCGAGCAGTGCGCGCGCGGCATCGACGTGCAGGTCGAGTCCCTGCACGAGCAGGGTCCAGGCCTTGCGCGTGACGGCCGGCAGCGAGCCGGGCTCGAACGGGCCGTGCTCCAGTTGCCACTTGTTACGAAAATGGGTGATCAGTCGCGATTCCGCGTCATAGTCCGCTGCGAGCTCGAACAGCGCGTCGCGCGAGACCGGCGACGCGACGCCCGGGATCGCCTGGCGGATCAGGAGCGGCTTCTTCTGCCAGTAGCCGCGCATGAATTGCGCCGGCGTAAGACCACCGAGCAGCGGTGTGGGAAGATCGGAAGGCGGCGCGCCGAGCGGGGCGGCAGCGGCATCCTGCGGTTCGGCTTGAGACCGGTTGCGCATCGTATAATGAGACTTGTAATTGGGAGAATTGGATGAAAATCGCAAAAAACACCGTCGTGTCCGTCACTTACAAGCTGTCGGATACACAGGGCAACCTGATCGAGGAAAGCGACGAGCCGATGGTCTATCTGCACGGCGGCTATGATGGCACGTTCCCCAAGATCGAGGAACAGCTCGACGGCCATGAGCCGGGCTACGAGGCGCAGGTTCAGCTCGAGCCGCAGGACGCGTTCGGCGACTACGATCCCGAACTCGTGAAGATCGAGCCGCGCGATCGTTTTCCCGAGCCGCTCGAAGTGGGCATGCAGTTCGAAGGCACGCCGGAAGACGGCGACGAGGAAGTCGATTCGCTGATCTACACGGTCACCGACATCGCCGAAGACAAGGTCGTGCTCGACGGCAATCACCCGCTGGCAGGCATGGCGCTGCGTTTCGCGCTCACCGTGAAGGACGTTCGCGAAGCCACCGAAGACGAAATCGAGCATGAGCACGCACATGGTGCGGAAGGGCTCGAGATCGTCGACGAGGACGAAGACGAAGACGGTGAAGCGCCGTCAGGGCGTACCCTGCACTGAGCTCGCAGGCAGGCCGGGTGCCGGCCCCGACGCAGGGGCGGGCGCCGGCCACGATGCGCCGCCCGGTGCGGCGCCGTCACCCTGTAATGGCGGCGCGACCGACGACGCGTCGGGCAGCGCCGGCAACGCAGGGATTTCCGGCATCTGCGGCAGCGGCACGTCGTCACGCGGCGCGAGTGGCAGCGCGGGCGGCACGGGCAGGTTCTTCGGCACCTCCTGCAGGCTCACGTTGAAGATCGTCTGCCGTGCCGGCGACACGCTCACCTTGACCCACTGATTCGTCGGATGGCGCGGTCCGATCGCGACGCGCGTCACGTTACCCACCAGTTCACCGTCATCTGCCCGCAGCGGGCGGTCGATCAGAAAACCGTTTGCAAGCGGCTCGCCGCTCGCATGCATCACGAGTATCGGGCCGCGGAACGTCGCCGCCGCCTTCACCAGCGTTCGTTTCAATTCACGGAAGCCGTCGCGCACGCGCGGCCGGTTGAAGCGCAGCCATGCGAAGCGTTCCGCGCGTTCATAGCGTTCGAACTGCGGATCGCCTTCGAACATCACCACCATCGCACGTGCCTCCCGCCGCTTCGCGTATTCGGCCGCGTGGTCGATCCAGAAACCGTTCGCGATGATGCGGTCCTCGAATTCGCCGTTGCGCCCGCCGGCCGTCAGGTAGTGGTTGTTCGGCGCCGGCGCGTTGAGCGCGACGTAGACGATGTCGTCGCGCATCCAGCGTGCGTTTTCCCGATACGGCCGGAACCGTGCGACTTCGCTTTCCCGCGTGATTTGCAGCGCGCCGGGGTCGGGCAGTGCCGAATCGGCGAGCAGCGTCTGCCGCAGGAAATCGAGCCGCTCGACCGGATCGTAGCCGCCGCCAGCCGCGGTGTTGCACGTTACCCAGTCGTCGTGGCCGGGAATGAACACGAGCGGCACGCGTGCCGCATCCAGGATCGCGCCACGCTGCGAATACAGTGCATCGCGGCACGCTTCCTTCGAACCCTTGAGATCGCCCGCATAGACGACGAACGCGAGGTTGCGCTCGCGCGCGATCGCATCGAGCAGCCGCTGGGCGGCGGGCTCGTCCGCAGGGGCGTTCATCACACCCGACACGACCGCGAACGAGTAGGGCGTGGTGCTGCGCTTCGGCGGCGCGGCCAGCGCGGTGGCCTGCGCGAGCGTGAGCACGGCCGCAGCGAGCGCGGCGGCCGTGCGCGCCGGCAGGCCGCGCGGGATGCGCTTACGCGTGTCCGTCGACATCGTGCGACCGGACCAGCGTGCGCAGTTCGTACAGCAGGTCGAGCGCCTCGCGCGGCTTGAGATCGTCGGGATCGATGTCGCGCAGTTTTTCGAGCGCCGGATGCGGTGTGTCGGGCAGCGCCGGCGCGTCCGCGCATTCGAGATCGTCGGTGGCCACCGGCGGCGCGCTGAACAGGTCGAGTTGCGGCGTGTGCTGCGACGCCGACTGCTGTTCGAGATACGCGAGGTGCTTGCGCGCGGCGCGGATCACGGGCGCCGGAACGCCGGCGAGCTGCGCGACCTGCAGGCCGTAGCTCTGGTTGGCCGGACCTTCGTTGACCGCGTGCAGGAACACGATGCCGTGGCCGTGCTCGACGGCCGACAGGTGGACGTTGGCCGCTTGCGGGAATTCGGCAGGCAGTTGCGTCAGCTCGAAGTAGTGCGTCGCGAACAGCGTGTAGCACGCGTTGTGCGCCAGCAGGTGGCGCGCGATGGCCCACGCGAGCGCGAGGCCGTCGAACGTCGACGTGCCGCGGCCGATCTCGTCCATCAGCACGAGGCTTTGCGGCGTCGCGTCGTTGAGGATTGCAGCGGCTTCGGTCATCTCGACCATGAACGTCGAGCGGCCGCCCGCGAGATCGTCCGCCGCGCCGATCCGTGTGAAGATCCGGTCGATCGGGCCGAAGCATGCCGACTTGGCCGGCACGTAGCTGCCCACGTAGGCCATCAGCGCGATCAACGCGGTCTGCCGCATGAATGTCGATTTACCGCCCATGTTCGGACCGGTAATCAGCAGCAGCTTGCGCTCGGTGCCGAAGCGGCAGTCGTTCGCGATGAACTGTTCGACCTGTGCCTCGACGACAGGGTGGCGGCCCTGTTCGATTTCGATGCCGATCTCGTCGGTGAAGGTGGGGGCGACCCAGTCGAGTGCGCGGGCGCGTTCGGCGAATGCGGCGAGCAGGTCGAGCTCGGCGAGTGCCGATGCGACGCGCTGGCACTCCGGGATGAACGGCAGCAGTGCCTGCAGCACCGCGTCGTACAGCGCGCGCTCGCGCGCCAGTGCGCGTTCCTGCGCGGACAGCGCCTTGTCCTCGAAGGTCTTCAGTTCGGGCGTGATGTAGCGCTCGGCGTTCTTCAGCGTCTGGCGCCGGCGGTAATCGTCGGGCACCTTGTCGGTCTGGCCGCGCGTGACCTCGATGTAGAAGCCGTGCACCTTGTTGTATTCGACGCGCAGGTTCGCGATGCCGGTGCGCGTGCGTTCGCGCGCTTCGAGATCGATCAGGAACTGCCCGCAGTTCTCCGAGATGTCGCGCAACTCGTCGAGCTCGGCGTCGTAGCCGCGCGCGATGACACCACCGTCGCGCACCATCGCGGCCGGCTCGGGCGCAATCGCGCTGGTCAGCAGGTCCAGGCATTCGGCGGGCGGTGCGAGCGCTGCGTCGACGCGGGTGAGTGCGTCCGCGTTCGCGACGATCGCGCTGATGCGCTCGCGCAGTGCCGGCAGCGCGGCGAACGTGTCGCGCAGGCTCGACAGGTCGCGCGGGCGGGCGGACAGCAGCGCGAGACGCCCGGTGATCCGTTCGACGTCGGCGATCTGGCGCAGCGCGCTGCGTAGTGCATCGAGGCTTGCATTGGCCGGTGCATCGAGCAGTGCACCGATTGCCTGCTGGCGCGACTGTGCAGCGACCGACGCGCGCGGCGGGTGATGCAGCCAGTGACGCAGCAGGCGGCTGCCCATCGTCGTGCAGCAGGTGTCGAGCAGTGAATACAGGGTCGGTGACTCGGTGCCGCGCAGCGTCTCGGTCAGCTCGAGGTTGCGGCGCGTGGCCGGATCGAGACCGATGTACTCCGTTTCGTTCTCGACCTTCAGGCTGCGCACGTGCCGCAGTTGCTGGCCTTGCGTGGCGGCCGCATACAGCAGCAGCGCGCCGGCCGCGCCGCACGCGCTCGTGAGTGAATGCGCCCCGAAGCCGTCGAGGCTCGCGACATCGAGCTGGTCGCACAGGCGCTGCGTGCCCGATGCGATGTCGAAGTGCCAGGCCGGCACGCGCTTGCTGGCGCCCGCGCCGGCCGGCACGGCGTCGGTCGCACCGTCCGGCGTCAGGATCTCGGCCGGCCGGATGCGCTCGAGCGCGGCCGCGAGCTGATCGGGTTCGATTTCGGCGAGCCGCAGCGCGCCGCTTGCGAGGTTCAGCCATGCAAGGCCGATGTTCACCGCGACGCCGCGCTTGTTGTGGCCCGTGCACATCGCGAGCAGGTAAACGTCGTTCTTGTCGGACAGCAGCGCGGCATCGGTCAGCGTGCCGGGCGTGACGACGCGCACGACCTTGCGCTCGACGGGGCCCTTCGACGTGGCGGGATCGCCGATCTGCTCGCAGATCGCGACCGATTCGCCCATTTTCACGAGCTTCGCAAGATACTGCTCGACCGCGTGATGCGGTACGCCGGCCATCTTGATCGGCGTGCCGGCGGTGGCACCGCGTTGCGTGAGGGTCAGGTCGAGCAGGCGTGCGGCTTTCTCCGCGTCTTCGAAGAACAGCTCGTAGAAGTCGCCCATCCGGTAGAAGACAAGCGTGTCGGGATGGTCGGCCTTGATGCGGAGGTACTGCTGCATCATCGGGGTGTGGTTACTAAAAGCGGCTTCTGTAAGTCGCTGTTTTGCTTCTGTAATTTCCTGCACGTCCTTATCCATCAGGGCATTCCGTCTGTTTTGGGGACTTCGCTGTCGAATTTCCCCATGTCGTGACATCTTGCTAAATTTCCATCGCCAGCGTAGCTTTTTGCCTTTCACGAAACCTACGCCTACGCCGGCACCGGCCGATGAATGGCGGAAACCTACGCCGAGGTTTGAATGCGGTTTGACGCGCGTACAGCAAAGCAACTTTTGCCCGGTGCACACTTGAGCATCGACGGTTGTCCCGGTCTTCGGCTCGAGGCAGCAGCCTCGCGTCGTAGCTGGACTTACAGGTATAAATCGCCCGTCGACGGGCGCATGCGACAAATCAAAATCGGCGAATGGCCTGCCATGTCGGTCGCAGCTGCCGCCGTTGAATGGGAGCGCCTCAGGGACCAGCGCAACGCAGGCAACGACCCGGCGCTCGCGAAGCGGCAACCTAACAGCTCTGTCGCCGTAATGGTACAGCAAGGGGATTCGCTGACAGTGGGCGAGGTATGCGGTGCATACCTGAAAGGGCACATCGAGATCCGTCGCAAACCGAAGGGCGCGGCCGAGGTCGCACGGATGTTCCGCACGATGATCGGCGGGATTGCCGACTTCCCGGCTGCCAAACTCACACGGGAGCGGGCGTTTGCAATGATCGACGCATTCCGCCATATCCCCGTTCAGGCGACAAAACTTCGCCTTGAGTTGGGAGCAGCTTGGGACTATGCGCTCGACGCTGGGCGCTTGCCCGAAGGCACACCGAATTGGTGGCGGCAAATTATGCGGGGTCGGTTGCGAAGCATCGGTAAGCGGATTGGTGGCCAACCAGTCGGAACCGCAAAACGATTTCTGAGTGACGGTGAAGTGGGAGTTCTTATAAATTGGCTCCCCAACTTCAGCCGGAATGTTGAGGACGCGCTCACGTTATACCTGTGGACCGGCACACGAGGGGTCGAAGTCGGAGCAATGGCCGGGGCGGAAATCACCGACGAACAGGATGGATTGTGGTGGACGATCCCAAAAGCCAAAACCAAGAATGCTCGGCACGAAAATGCTACGGATCTTCGGGTGCCGTTGATCGGCAGGGCCGAGGCGATCGTGCGTCGACGCATGCAGCGCTATGGCGACGGCTGGCTATTTCCGGCTGAGCGTGGCGGCTATATGGAGCAGAAGGTATTCGGGCAGGCTGTCCATTTTCACATGCCCTACAGTGAAACACGACCGGAGCAGGCCCGGCCCCGCCTGCCCGTCACCCATTGGTCGCCTCACGATCTTCGTCGGACGGTCCGCACCATGCTGGCCGCTATGGGATGTCCGTTCGAGATCGGAGAGGCAATTCTCGGCCACATGCTTCGCGGTGTTGGAGGCGTTTACAACAGACACAAATACGACGACGAACGGCGGTATTGGCTATCGAAACTCAATCTGAAGTTGGAGGAACTCGCAGCGCCTGGCTCGCCCTCGCGATCCGTTGACCTTTAAGTAGGGGGTGTTGACGGTTTTCGCTATGGCCTATTTGCTAGTCAAGTTGCGAACAGGCGCTGCGGGGAGCGGTTGTTCACTTGCCCCCGATGTGATTGGGGAAAAACTCGCGACTTTCTATATTTGGGGTGGAAAAAGCGTGTTGCGATTACTTTGCTGATGCTATATACAAAAAGGCTGTTATAAATGACAGCTTTTTTTGTGAAATATTTTGCGCTACGTTGAAGATGCCTTGGTGTGGTGCAGATTGGATTGCATCGTGGCGCTGTAATCTCTTGACCACTATTTGAACATGAGGTGATTCGAATGGCAGCGCGTAGCGTAGCGGCGATATTCTCCAACAACACGAAGTTCGATTTGCTATTAGTGCAATCCGGTGTGGAAATGGGACATTGGGTGACTGAGCCCCCTGGCACCATTGCTTCGGGTGCGGAGGGACAATGGGAAACCGATTCTGAAGGAATGGCCGGGACTATGGGATACCTTAAGTATAAATTCACCAATGAGACGGGTACTCATACTGTTTTTGTTTCTTGGTCGAACCCTTACAGTCAAGCGAGCAACTTTGAAATTTCCTGTGACGCCGCTGGCGTTAAACCAGGATACACCGGTGGTAAGGGTGATAATGCGGATGTGAATTATTACCTTAATCAGGCCTAGAGGTGCTGAGTCATTTGCGCCCGATATGGGCGCAAATGATTGCGGTGCTTCAAACGCTCTCTTAGACTTCATTTCCCCGTTCTCCGCGTCGGCCCGTCCCGCAGTTGGGCGGCGGGAGGAATTCCGACACAGTACGGCCCTCGGCCCATGCTTCGACTTCGCGTGTGAGCCATCCGACGCGTCTGCCGGATAGTGTGCGCGGTTTCGGGAATTGCTCTTGGCGAACCAATTTGTGAATCACGGCCGGCGACAGGGAAGTCGCGTCGGACACAGATGCAATGTCGAGATAGATTGGCTTCATTGCAACGGTCATGCAGGGACTCCTTGATTCTTCGGTGTTTCATTTGATATCGCCGACAGTGCGCGAGCGAGTTGCATCAGTCCAGTTTGTTGATGTCCGGGCAGAACTGACCCACTAGAGCTGGAAATTTTCATCGAATTTTGACCCACGTGATTGAATGCTCTGCTCAATCTTTGAGCAGGGGATACAAAGGTGATCAC
>NZ_SCNZ01000023.1:0-128861 GCF_005502655.1 Burkholderia sp. 4NA327C6
AAACAGGACAGCCGCTTCCCGAATCTCTTCATCACCGATCATCCGCTGATCCAGCACAAGCTCACGCACATGCGCGACAAGGACACGTCCACACGCACGTTCCGCGAGCTGCTGCGCGAAATCACGCTGCTGATGGGCTACGAGATCACCCGCAACCTGCCGATCACGACCAAGCGGGTCGAAACCCCGCTCGTCGAGGTCGACGCGCCGGTGATCGCGGGCAAGAAGCTGGCGATCGTGCCGGTGCTGCGCGCGGGTATCGGGATGTCGGACGGCCTGCTCGACCTGGTTCCGTCCGCCCGCGTCGGCCACATCGGCGTATACCGCGCAGACGACCATCGCCCGGTCGAATACCTGGTGCGCCTGCCGGATCTCGAAGACCGCATCTTCATCCTGTGCGACCCGATGGTCGCGACCGGCTACTCGGCCGTCCACGCGGTCGACGTGCTGAAGCGCCGCAACGTGCCGGCCGCGAACATCATGTTCGTCGCGCTGGTCGCCGCGCCCGAAGGCGTGCAGGTGTTCCAGGACGCGCACCCGGACGTGAAGCTGTTCGTCGCGTCGCTCGATTCGCACCTGAACGAGCACGCGTACATCGTGCCGGGCCTCGGCGACGCGGGCGACCGCCTGTTCGGCACCAAGAACTGAGCCCCTGTACGGCCGCGCGGCGCGCGGCCCGGCCCGCGACGGCCCGCCTGGCCGTCCGGCCATGCGCGGCGGCCCCGATCCGGCGGTCGCCGCGTGATAAAATCTCGATCCACTCGACACGCGCGGCCCCGCGGCTTCATGCCCGCCGAAACGGCCGCCGATTCAACGACACATTGAAACAATCGCCCGCGCTGTGCGCCCGGGCACGGAGAAAGGTATGGCTGGTCATTCGAAATGGGCCAACATCAAGCATAAGAAGGCAGCGGCCGACGCGAAGCGCGGCAAGATCTGGACCCGCCTGATCAAGGAAATCCAGGTCGCGGCGCGCCTCGGCGGCGGTGACGTCAACTCGAACCCGCGCCTGCGTCTGGCGGTCGACAAGGCGGCCGACGCGAACATGCCGAAGGACAACGTCAAGCGCGCGATCGATCGCGGTGTGGGCGGCGCGGATGGCGCGAACTACGAGGAAATCCGTTACGAAGGCTACGGCATCAGCGGCGCGGCGATCATCGTCGACACGCTGACCGACAACCGCACCCGCACGGTCGCGGAAGTCCGCCATGCGTTCTCGAAGTTCGGCGGCAACATGGGCACCGACGGTTCGGTCGCGTTCATGTTCGATCACGTCGGCCAGTTCCTGTTCGCACCGGGCACGTCGGAAGACGCGCTGATGGAAGCCGCGCTCGAAGCCGGCGCGAACGACGTGAACACGAACGACGATGGTTCGATCGAAGTGCTGTGCGACTGGCAGGCATTCTCGGCGGTGAAGGACGCGCTCGAAGCCGCGGGCTTCAAGGCCGAACTCGCCGAAGTGACGATGAAGCCGCAGAACGAAGTCGAATTCACCGGCGACGACGCGGCGAAGATGCAGAAGCTCCTCGACGCGCTCGAGAACCTCGACGACGTGCAGGACGTGTATACGAACGCCGTCATCGTCGAGGAATGATGTGCCGGCCGCCGTGTTCCTGTCGCGGCGGCGGCCCGACCGAATCCGCGGCCGGCGCGCCTGAGCGTGCCGGCCGCCCTGTTTTCTAGTCTGCGGGGAATCCCATGAAACTACTCGTCGTCGGTTCCGGCGGCCGCGAACATGCGCTGGCGTGGAAGCTCGCGCAGTCGCCGCGCGTCCAGATGGTCTACGTCGCGCCCGGCAATGGCGGCACGGCGCAGGACGAGCGTCTGAAGAACGTCGACATCACGGCGCTCGACGAACTCGCCGATTTCGCGGAACGCGAAGGCGTCGCGTTCACGCTCGTCGGGCCGGAAGCACCGCTCGCGGCCGGCATCGTCAACCTGTTCCGCGCGCGCGGCCTGAAGGTCTTCGGGCCGACTCGCGAAGCCGCGCAGCTCGAGAGCTCGAAGGATTTCGCGAAGGCGTTCATGAAGCGCCACGGCATCCCGACCGCCGAGTACGAAACGTTCTCCGACGTGGCTGCCGCGCACGCGTACATCGACGCGAAGGGTGCGCCGATCGTCGTGAAGGCCGACGGCCTCGCGGCCGGCAAGGGCGTCGTCGTCGCGATGACGCTCGAAGAAGCGCACGAAGCGGTCGACATGATGCTGTCGGGCAACAAGCTCGGCGATGCGGGCGCGCGCGTCGTGATCGAGGAATTCCTCGATGGCGAGGAAGCGAGCTTCATCGTGATGGTCGACGGCAAGCACGCGCTGGCGCTGGCGTCCAGCCAGGACCACAAGCGCCTGCTCGACGAAGATCGCGGCCCGAACACCGGCGGCATGGGTGCGTATTCGCCCGCGCCGATCGTCACGCCGCAGATGCACGCACGCGTGATGCGCGAGATCATCATGCCGACCGTGCGCGGCATGGAGAAGGACGGCATCCGCTTCACGGGCTTCCTGTATGCGGGCCTGATGATCGACAAGGAAGGCAATCCGCGCACGCTCGAGTTCAACTGCCGGATGGGCGACCCTGAAACGCAGCCGATCATGGCACGCCTGAAGAGCGATTTCTCGAAGGTCGTCGAGCAGGCGATCGCGGGCACGCTCGACACGGTCGAGCTCGACTGGGACCGCCGCACCGCGCTGGGCGTCGTGCTGGCCGCGCACGGTTATCCGGACGCGCCGCGCAAGGGCGACCGCATCAACGGCATCCCGGCCGAGACCGAACAGGCCGTCACGTTCCATGCAGGCACGACGCTCGACGGCGACAAGCTGACGACGTCCGGCGGCCGCGTACTGTGCGTGGTCGGCCTCGCCGATTCGGTACGCGAAGCGCAGCAGCATGCGTACGAGACGATCAACCAGATCAATTTCGAAGGCATGCAATACCGCCGTGACATCGGCTTCCGCGCGCTCAACCGCAAGAGCGCGTGACGTTGCAATTGCCGCCCCGCCCGCACGCGGCGGCGGCCCCTCTGTCGGGGTTCGTTAGAATGCCCGGCAGAAGCCTTTTTTACGGCCCTCGCTTCGGGCGGGGGCACCCAGTCCAGACATGACCGATTCGACCTACGACGTAGCGCGCGTGCGCACGTACCTCCAGGGCCTGCAGACACGCATCGCCGACGCGCTCGGCGCGCTCGACGGCACGCCGCTCGCGACCGACGCATGGCAGCGCGGTCCGGCCGACCGCCTGCGCGGCGGCGGCTGCACGCGGATTCTCGAAGGCGGCCGCGTGTTCGAACGCGCGGGGATCGGCTTTTCCGACGTCGCGGGCGATGCGCTGCCGCCGTCGGCGAGCGCGGCGCGCCCGCAACTCGCGGGCCGCGGCTTCGAGGCGCTCGGCGTGTCGCTGGTGCTGCATCCGCGCAATCCGTACTGCCCGACCGTACACATGAACGTGCGGATGCTGATCGCGACGAAACCGGGCGAGGAGCCCGTGTTCTGGTTCGGCGGCGGCATGGATCTGACACCGGTTTACGGTTTCGAGGACGACGCCCGCCATTTCCACCAGACCTGCAAGGATGCGCTCGACCCGTTCGGCGTCGAGCTCTACCCGCGCTTCAAGAAATGGTGCGACGAATATTTCTTCCTGAAGCACCGCAACGAGATGCGCGGCATCGGCGGGATCTTCTTCGACGATTTCTCGGAGCCCGGTTTCGAACGATCGTTTGAGATGATGCAAAGCGTCGGCGACGCGTTCCTGCAGGCCTACCTGCCGATCGTCGAGCGGCGCGCCGAGCTGCCGTACGGCGAGCGCGAGCGCGATTTCCAGGCGTACCGCCGCGGCCGCTACGTCGAATTCAACCTCGTGTTCGACCGCGGCACGCTGTTCGGCCTGCAAAGCGGCGGCCGGACCGAGTCGATCCTGATGTCGATGCCGCCGGTCGCGAACTGGCGCTACAACTGGCAACCCGAACCGGGTTCGCCGGAAGCGCGCCTGTACAGCGACTTCATCGTGCCGCGCGACTGGGTCTGACCCCTGCTTCAAGACAAGGACGCGTTTCTGGACACCACCGCCAGCCCCACCCCGCTGCCGCGTCGTATCGGCTTGCTGGGCGGCACTTTCGACCCGATCCACGACGGCCATCTCGCGCTCGCGCGCCGGTTCGCCGAGCTGCTCGGCCTGACCGAACTCGTGCTGCTGCCCGCCGGGCAGCCGTACCAGAAGCGCGACGTGTCGGCCGCCGAGCATCGGCTCGCGATGACGCGCGCGGCCGCCGGCTCGCTGTCCGTGCCGGGCGTGACCGTGACCGTCGCCACCGACGAGATCGAGCACGCCGGCCCGACCTACACGGTCGAGACGCTCGCGCGCTGGCGCGAGCTGATCGGCCCGGGCGCATCGCTGTCGCTGCTGATCGGCGCCGACCAGCTCGTGCGCCTCGACACGTGGCGCGACTGGCGCACGCTGTTCGACTACGCGCACATCTGTGTGTCGACGCGCCCGGGGTTCGACCTCGGCGCAGCGCCGCCGGAGGTCGCGCAGGAAATCGCCGCGCGGCAGGCCGGCGCCGACGTGCTCAAGGCCACGCCGGCAGGCCACCTGCTGATCGATACGACCCTTTCGTTCGACATTGCCGCGACCGACATCCGCGCCCACCTACGCGAATGCATCGCACGCCATGCGCAAATGCCCGACGCATCGGCCGAACATGTGCCGGCCGCCGTATGGGCCTATATTCTTCAACATCGCCTCTACCATTCCTGAATCCATGGATATTCGCAAACTGCAGCGCGTGATCGTCGACGCCCTCGAAGACGTCAAGGCGCAAGACATCAAGGTGTTCAACACCAGCCACCTGACCGAACTGTTCGACCGCGTGGTCGTCGCTTCGGGCACCTCCAACCGCCAGACCAAGGCGCTCGCGTCGAGCGTGCGTGACAAGGTCAAGGAAGCCGGCGGCGACATCGTCAGCTCCGAGGGCGAAGACACGGGCGAATGGGTGCTGGTCGACTGCGGCGACGCGGTCGTGCACATCCTGCAGCCGGCCCTGCGCCAGTACTACAACCTCGAGGAAATCTGGGGCGACAAGCCCGTGCGGATGAAGCTCGGCGGCGGCAAGGGGAACGGCTTCGCCACGGCCAGCGAGAGCGATGACGAAGAAGAGGAAGCCGCGCCCGCACGCCCGGCGCGCAAGACGGCCGCTCGCCGCCGTTGAGCTTCGAGTCGTTACGCGTCTTCCGATGAAGCTTTTCATCCTTGCGGTCGGCCACAAGATGCCGGGCTGGATCGCATCCGGCTTCGACGAATACACGAAGCGGATGCCGCCCGAGCTGCGCATCGAGTTGCGCGAGATCAAGCCCGAATTGCGTTCGGGCGGCCGCAGCGCCGAAAGCGTGATGGCGGCCGAGCGGCAGAAGATCGAGGCCGCGTTGCCGAAGGGCGCGCGTCTCGTCGCGCTCGACGAGCGCGGCCGCGACTGGACCACGATGCAGCTCGCGCAGGCGCTGCCCGGCTGGCAGCAGGACGGCCGCGACGTCGCGTTCGTGATCGGCGGTGCCGACGGGCTCGATCCGGAGCTGAAAGCGCGTGCCGATACACTGCTGCGCATCTCGAGCATGACGCTGCCGCACGGGATGGTGCGCGTGCTGCTCGCCGAACAGCTTTACCGGGCGTGGAGCATCACGCAGAATCACCCCTACCACCGCGCATGACGTGTCGTCCTCGAGACGCGCGCCACGCGCGCATACCGAGATAACGACACCATGCCGTCCAGCACGTCCCCCGCGCTTTTCCCGTTCCTCTACCTCGCTTCGCAAAGCCCGCGCCGCCAGGAGCTGCTGCAGCAGATCGGCGTACGCTTCGAGCTGCTGCTGCCGCGCCCCGACGAGGATGCCGAGGCGCTCGAGGCCGAGCTGCCCGGCGAAGCCGCCGATGCGTACGTGCGGCGCGTGACCATCGCCAAGGCCGAGGCTGCGCGTGCGCGCCTCGTCGCAAGCGGCAAGCCGGCCTCGCCGGTGCTGGTCGCCGATACGACCGTCACGATCGACGGCGCGATCCTCGGCAAGCCGGCCGACGCCGATGACGCGCTCGCGATGCTGACGCGCCTCGCGGGCCGCGAACACGCGGTGCTGACCGCCGTCGCCGTGATCGATGCCGACGGCGAACTGCTGCCGCCCGCGCTGTCGCGCTCGTCGGTGCGTTTCGCGGCCGCGTCGCGCGACGCATACGCGCGCTACGTCGAATCGGGCGAGCCGTTCGGCAAGGCCGGCGCGTACGCGATCCAGGGGCGCGCGGCCGAATTCATCGAGCGAATCGACGGTTCCCATTCAGGTATCATGGGTCTGCCCCTTTTTGAGACTGCCGCGCTGCTACGCACCGCGCGCGTCGCCTTCTGAACCCACCATGAACGAAGAAATCCTGATCAACCTCACGCCGCAGGAAACGCGGGTCGCACTCGTCCAGCAAGGCGCGGTGCAGGAGCTTCACGTCGAGCGCACGCTGTCGCGCGGGCGGGTCGGCAACATCTATCTCGGCAAGGTCGTGCGCGTGCTGCCCGGCATGCAGTCGGCGTTCATCGACATCGGCCTCGAACGCGCGGCATTCCTGCACGTCGCCGACATCTGGCATCCGCGCCTCGCGGGCGAGCCGCAGTCGGGCACGCCGCACCAGCCGATCGAGAAAATCGTGTTCGAAGGCCAGACGCTGATGGTCCAGGTGATCAAGGATCCGATCGGCACGAAGGGCGCGCGGCTGTCGACGCAGGTCAGCATCGCGGGCCGCACGCTCGTCTACCTGCCGCAGGAGCCGCATATCGGCATCTCGCAGAAGATCGAGAGCGAGGCCGAACGCGAGGCCGTGCGCGCACGCCTGACGGCGGTGATCCCGGCGGACGAGAAAGGCGGCTACATCGTTCGCACGATCGCCGAGGATGCCACCTCCGACGAGCTCGCCGGCGACGTCACGTACCTGCGCAAGACGTGGGCGACGATCGTCGCCCAGGCGCAGCGGCTGCCGGCAACGAGCCTGCTGTACCAGGATCTCGATCTCGCGCAGCGCGTGCTGCGCGATTTCGCGAACGACGACACGACGCGCATCCAGGTCGATTCGCGCGAGACGTACCAGCGCCTCTCGGAATTCGCGGGCGAATTCACGCCGGCCGTGAGCCCGAAGCTGCACCATTACACGGGCGAGCGTCCGCTGTTCGACCTGTACAACATCGAGACGGAGATCCAGCGCGCGCTGTCGCGCCGCGTCGACCTGAAGTCGGGCGGTTACCTGATGATCGACCAGACCGAGGCGATGACGACGATCGACGTGAACACGGGCGGCTATGTCGGCGCACGCAACTTCGACGACACGATCTTCAAGACCAACCTCGAGGCCGCGCACACGATCGCGCGGCAGCTGCGGCTGCGCAACCTCGGCGGGATCATCATCATCGACTTCATCGACATGGAGAACGCCGAGCATCGCGACGCGGTGCTGTCCGAGTTGAAGAAGGCGCTGTCGCGCGACCGCACGCGCGTGACGGTCAACGGCTTCTCGCAGCTCGGGCTCGTCGAGATGACGCGCAAGCGCACGCGAGAATCGCTCGCGCACGTGCTGTGCGAGCCGTGCCCGACCTGCCAGGGCAAGGGCCAGGTGAAGACGTCGCGCACCGTGTGCTACGACATCCTGCGCGAGATCCTGCGCGAGTCGCGGCAGTTCAACCCGCGCGAATTCCGCGTGATCGCCGCGCAGCAGGTGATCGACCTGTTCCTCGACGAGGAGTCGCAGCATCTCGCGATGCTGATCGACTTCATCGGCAAGCCGGTGTCGCTGCAGGTCGAGTCGAACCTGAGCCAGGAGCAGTACGATATCGTGCTGATGTAACGTTCCGTCCATCCGCCGCCGGCATCGCCGCGCGGCACTTCGATGCGGCGTCCGGGCCGCCCGCGCATGTCGCGCCGGCACCCGCCGCCGCCCTTTCACCCGACCCATTTCGCATTCACCACACACCATGAGCCAAGGCCACAACCGCCGCCAGCGCAAGAAACTCCACATCGGCGAATTCCAGGAACTCGCGTTCAATGCCACCGCGCATTACCGCAACGAAATGACCGACCTCGAGCGCGGCGAACTGATCGATGCGTTCATCGACTTCGTCGAGGCGAACGGGCTGCTGACCGTCGCGTCGGCGGACGAAGGCATCGGCGCTTACGTGATTTCCGGCGCGCCGCGCGGCACGACGACCGACGCCGACCGCGAGCTCGTGCGCGGCTGGCTGGCCGCACGGCCGGAACTGTCGGACGTCAAGGTCAGCGAATTCACCGACGCGTGGTACCCGGAAGCCTGAGTTTCCGGTTTCCCCTGCTTCGTCCGGCGCGCGCGCCGGACCCACGCGAGGCGTGCCGCGGGCACGCCTCGCATCTCACCGCCGGTCACCCGTTTGCATCGCCCCGCGATCCCTTCCTTTTCCCGACAGTCTGCCTCCATCCAGCCGTCGAAATCGGACCTGAAAGCAAGACACGTTAAAATCTCACCTCGCGTGGTGCGCCGCCCGCACCCGCCATCCATCGCCAGCCGCGTGCCCTCGGGCCGCCCCCGACCCATGGAGTGAGTGTCAATGAGCGGCGGACTTCCGTTTCCCGCATCCCGCAGCAAGTCGTTGCCGTCCTCGACGGTCTTCCTGATCCTCGCCGCCGCCGCGCTGCTGTCCGGCTGCGGGCTGCTGCCGGTGCAGAATCCGCCCGCGCCGATCAGCGAGGCGCTCGTCGAGCCCGTCGAGGAAACCGCCGGCAAGCCGCTGACGATGCCGCCCATGCCGGCACTGACGCACCCGGAAGAACCGGAAGCGCCGAAGAAGCCGCACCGCGAAGTCCCGCGGCCGAAGCCCGTGCAACGCCCGGAATCGCCGACACCGCCGCCGCCTCCGCCGCCGCCGATCGTCGCGACGCGCCCGCTCGACCGCACCCAGATCCATGCGCTGCTCGACAGCGAAGTCGCGCGCCGCAACGGCAAGGTGATCGGCCGCGCGGTCGACATGGTGACCGACGCGAGCGGCAAGCCGCGCGAGATGATCGTCAACCTGCAGGGCTTCATGGGCGTGGGCGACCGCAAGGTCATCTTCCCGTGGAACGTGTTCCGCTTCACGCCGGGCGGCAAACAGGAGCCGATCGTGCTCGACGTGCCGTCGGGCGACCTGCCGCCGGCCGCGCGGCCCAAGGCCGTGCCGCTGTCCGGCTCGGCAGCGGCCTCGCCCGCGACGCGGCTGCCGATGCTCGACAGCGACGTCGAGCGCCCGAACGGCACGAAGATCGGCCGGATCGTCGACGTGCTGATCGACCGCGCGTCGCAGCCGCAGGCGGTCGTGCTCGACCTCGGCGGCCTCGTCAATACCGACCGCCGTTCGATCGCCGCGAGCTGGGGCGCGCTGCGCTTCGTCACACGCGACAAGGCGCTGCATCCGCAGCTCGACCTGAACGACGCACAGATCAAGGCGTCGCCGCCCTACGCGGCCGACAAGCCGATCGTCGCGGTTTTCCCGCCCGTTGCCCCGGCACCGGCTTCGTCTGCGAGCGCGACCCGATGACGATCAAGCATTCCGTCAGCGCACGCAGTCTCCGGTCCCTCGACTGGCTCAACTTCTTCGTTGCAAACGTTCAAACAGGGTTCGGTCCGTTCATCGCGTCCTACCTCGCGTCGCACAAGTGGACGCAGGGCGAGATCGGAATGGTGCTGTCGATCGGCACGATCAGCGCGATGGTCAGCCAGGTGCCGGGCGGCGCGGCCGTCGATGCGCTGAAGAACAAGAAAGGCGCGGCCGCGTGGGCGATCGCGGCCATCATCCTGTCCGCGGTGCTGCTCGCGTCGAGCCCGACGATCGTGCCGGTGATCGCCGCCGAGGTGTTCCACGGCTTCGCGAGCTGCATGCTCGTGCCGGCCATGGCCGCGATCTCGTTCTCGCTCGTCGGCCGCGCCGACCTCGGCGACCGGCTTGGCCGCAACGCGCGCTGGGCATCGATCGGCAGCGCGGTCGCCGCGGGCCTGATGGGGCTCACCGGCGAATACTTCTCCGCGCGCGCGGTGTTCTGGCTGACCGCCGTGCTCGCGCTGCCCGCGCTGTTCGCACTCGCGATGATCCAGCCGACACACGAGGTGATCCCGCAGTCGTCGAAGCCCGACGATCGCGACGAAGCCGGCGAACGCGAAACGCTGCTCGAGCTGCTGCGCGACCGCCGGATGCTGATCTTCGCGGCGTGCGTCGTGCTGTTCCATCTGTCGAACGCCGCAATGCTGAACCTTGCGGCCGGCGAAGTCACGGCCGGAATGGGCGAGAACGTGCAGCTCGTGATCGCCGCGTGCATCATCGTGCCGCAAGCGATCGTCGCGATGCTGTCGCCATGGGTCGGCCGCTCCGCGCAACGCTGGGGGCGCCGGCCGATCCTGCTGCTCGGCTTCTCGGCGCTGCCGGTGCGCGCGCTGCTGTTCGCCGGCGTGAGCAGCCCGTACCTGCTGGTACCGGTGCAGATGCTCGACGGCATCAGCGCGGCCGTGTTCGGCGTGATGCTGCCGCTGATCGCGGCCGACGTCGCGGGCGGCAAGGGCCGCTACAACCTGTGCATCGGGCTCTTCGGGCTCGCAGCCGGGATCGGCGCGACGCTCAGCACTGCTGCGGCCGGTTACGTCGCAGATCACTTCGGCAACGCCGTGAGCTTCTTCGGGCTCGCGGGCGCCGGTGCGCTCGCGGTGCTGCTGGTCTGGCTCGTGATGCCCGAAACGCGCGTCGCGAACGGTGATGCTGCCGCCGACGAACCGGCCGCCGCATCGCCCGAACAGGCGCGCTGACACCGGCGCGCCGCCGTCACCTGCTTCTTGGCCAACGCACGATGGATACGATCAGGACACTCAACGAAGCCCGCCAGCAGATCCAGCAGTCGATCTTCGATCTGTTCAAGGGGCTGTCATTCAGCGAACGGCTCGCGCAAGGCGGACTGATGGCGCTGCAGGCCGTGTGCGGCGCATGCCTCGCGTACGTGATCGGCCGCGCGCTGCACACCGAGCAGGCCGTATGGGCGGCGATCACCGCGATCGCCGTGACGCAGCACAACTACTCGGACACGATGTCGCTGTCGCGCGACCAGTTCGTCGGCGCGATGGTCGGCGGCGTGCTCGGCTTCGCCGGCGCGGCGCTCGGCGGCGACCGCCTCGTCGCGTATGCGATTACCGTCGCGGTCGTGATCGTCTGCTGCTGGTGCCTGAACGTCGGCAGCGCCGCACGGCTCGGCGGCGTAACCGCGACGATCGTGCTGCTGTTTCCGGGCAACGGCCCGCTGTGGGACATTCCGCTGATGCGGCTCGGCGAGGTGACGCTCGGCACCGTGTGTGCGCTGGGCGTGTGCTGGGTGATGTCGAAAATCGAGCGCCGCTGGTTCCGCCACGCGGCGGCAAAGTGACGCATTGATCCGGCTGCCCGGCGCGCATCCCGGCATCGCGATCCGGGCCGGGCCGTCGGTCAGGTCAGGTCAGTCGCCGATTCGCAGCACGATGCCGGAACCGATCTGCACCAGCAGGTGATCCCCGCCGACGCCGACCCATTGATAGCCGCGCGGCGGCGGGCTCAGGCGATAGCCGCGCCAGTCGTCGATCACGTACTGGCGATCGCGGAACTCGGGCGGAAGCCGGTCGCCCTTGTGCCACTCGCGGCGCGGCTGGTCGGCCCAGCGCGGCGGCACGTCGTCCTCATGGCGCATCTGGCCGGGCGGCATGTGTTTCGGGCCATGGCCGCGCTGCATGCCGTGGCCGCCCTGGTCGTCGTGGTGGTCGTGGTCCTGCGCCATCGCGGCCGGCGCGGCGAAACCCGCCGCGATCAGCGCGGCCAGCATCATCCCGTGCATCTTCTTCATCGTGCCTTCCCTCCGTGTTGTCACGTCGAACGAAACCACTCGGACTGCCCGATGAAGACTAGCACACGGTATCGCGGGGCCACATGACCGCGCACATGACCACGCATATGACAGCGCGTCAAGCCGCCTGCTGCTGGTACTGGATCCGGTGCAGGTGCGCGTAGAGGCCGCCGTGGCGCAGCAACTCGTCGTGGCTGCCCTCCTCCACGATCTTGCCGGCCTCGAGCACGAGGATGCGGTCCGCACGCTCGATCGTCGACAGCCGGTGCGCGATCACGAGCGTCGTGCGGCCCTCCATCAGCCGTTCGAGCGCCGCCTGCACGTGGCGCTCCGATTCCGAGTCGAGCGCCGACGTCGCTTCGTCGAGGATCAGGATCGGCGCGTCCTTGTAGATCGCGCGCGCGATCGCGAGCCGCTGGCGCTGGCCGCCGGACAACCGCATCCCGTTGCCGCCGACGAGCGTGTCGAGCCCGTCGGGCATCGCGGCGACCGCATCGGCGAGGTTCGCGGCCTCGAGCGCGGCCTGCACGCGCGCGCGGTCGGGCGTCTGCCCGTATGCGACGTTCGCGGCGATCGTGTCGTTGAACAGCACGACGTCCTGGCTGACCATCGCCATCTGGCCGCGCAGCGCATGGAGGTCGTAGTCGGCGACCGGCACGCCGTCGACCAGGATCGCCCCGTCGGTCGGGTCGAAGAAGCGCGGCAGCAGGTTCACGAGCGTCGTCTTGCCGCTGCCGGACGGGCCCGCGAGCGCGATCATTTCACCGGGCGCGACCTTGAACGAGATGCGGTCGAGCGTCGGTCGCTCGGCCGTGCCGTAGTCGAACGTCACGTTGCGGAACTCGATGTCGCCGCGCGCATGTTCCAGCGGCCGGCCGCCGCCCTGCGGCTCGGCCGGTTCGTCGATCAGCCCGAAGATCAGCTCGGCCGCCGTCATCCCGCGCTGCAGCGGCTGGTTGACGTCGATCAGGTGCTTGAGCGGCGAGATCACGAGCAGCATCGACGTGACGAACGCGACGAAGCCGCCGACCGTCGTCTGGTCGTTCGACGACTGCACGACCGCGATCGTGATCACGACCGCGAGCGCGATCGACGCGAGGAACTGCGTGAGCGGCTGCGCGAGGCCGCCGGAGATCGTCATGCGCATCGCGTAGCCGCGCAGGCGCTTGCTCATCTGCGTGAAGCGGTCCATCTCGTACGCTTCGCCGTTGTGCACCTTCACGACCTTGTAGCCGCCGACCGTCTCCTCGACGATGTACGACAGCTCGTTGGTCAACGTCTGGTGCTCGCGGTTCAGGCGGCGCAGGCGCCGGTTGATCTTGCTGACGAGCCAGCCGATGCCCGGCAGGATCACCGCGACGATCAGCGTGAGCCGCCAGTTCAGGTAGAACAGGTAGCCGAGCAGGAAGATCACCGTCAGCGAATCGCGCACGAGCGTGACCATCACGCCGGTCAGCACCGACAGGATCTGGTTGACCTCGAACACGATCGCGTTGATCACCGTGCTCGCCGTCTCGCGCTGGAAGAACGACGCGCCCGTGTGCAGCATCCGCTGGAACATCTCGAGCCGCAGCTGCAGCAGGATGCGGTTCGACACGTAGTTGAGCAGGTAATTCGACGCGTACTGCGATACGCCGCGCACGAGCGCGAGCCCGATCACGGCCATCGGCACATACCATTTCGCGCGGTCGCTGCCGTGCGAGCCGAAGCCGTGGTCGAGCAGCGGCTTGAGCAGCGCCGGGATACCGGCCTCGGTGGCCGCGACGACGCCCATCGTCATCACGGCGAGCACCACGATGCCGATCAGCGGCCGGATGTACGGCCACAGGCGCTTGAGGACCGTCACGGGCGAGGTGCCCGTGCCGTCCATCGGTTTGCGAAGAGTGTTCTGGGTTTCCAAGGCAATCCTTCTTGAGCCGCGAAGCGGCGCCCGGACGTGGCCGCCCGGGATGTCGCCCTGTCGGGCGGGTGCCGAAAAGGGCTCAACATTATAGCCGCACCGCCCCCGCCGGCACGGTCATGGCGGCTGCGGGCGGCGGCCGGGCCGCGGGTATACTGCCGCTCACCGTTTTCTCCGCCTTTTCCGACGATTTCATGGCTGAACCCTCCCTCGGCGTCGCCCTCATCGCCCTCAACGCGTCTGCGCGGCTCGCACAGTGCCTGGCCGCGCTGTCGTTCGCCGACGACGTCGTCGTCATCGACGGCGGCAGCACCGACGATACCGTTGCCATCGCGCAGGCGCACGGCGCGCGCGTGATCGTCGAGCGCGACTGGCCGGGCTTCGGCCCGCAGAAGAACCGCGCGCTCGACGCGCTCGACACCGACTGGATCCTGTCCCTCGATACCGACGAAGTCGTCACCCCGGAACTCGCGCAGTCGATCCGCGACACGATCCGCGCGCCGGCCGCGCAAGTCTATGCGGTCGACCGTCTGTCGAGCTTCTGCGGCCAATGGATCCATCACAGCGGCTGGTATCCCGACTGGATCCCGCGCCTGTTCCGCCGCGGCGCCGCGCGCTTCTCGGACGATCTCGTGCACGAACGCCTCGTGTTCGACGGCGCCGCGCAGCGGCTGTCCGGCAAGCTGATGCACTACTCGTACGAGGATTTCGAAACCGTCGTGCGCAAGCTCGACGCCTATTCGACGGCCGGCGCGCGCCAGCGCCGCGCCGCCGGCCAGCGCGGCGGCTTCGGCAAGGCGCTCGCACGCGGCGCCTGGGCATTCGTGCGCACCTACGTGCTGCGCCGCGGCTTCCTCGACGGCCGCGCCGGTTTCATGATCGCCGTGTTCAACGCGGAAACCGTGTACTACCGCTTCCTGAAGCTCGGCCACGAACGGGCGCGCTAGGCGCCCGCCCGGCATGCAGCCGGCCCGGCGTTACAATGCCGGGCTGCCCGCGCCGCGCGCGCCCGACCGGCGGCGCCACGCGCCGCCCGCCACGACGACTACCGAATCCGACCGCCATGTTCTCCATCATCATTCCGACCTGGAACAACCTGCCGTACCTCAAGCTCGTCGTCGACAGCCTGCGCCGCCACTCCGCATACGACCACCAGATCATCGTGCACGTGAACGACGGCTCGGACGGCACGCTCGACTGGGTGCGCAGTGAAGGAATCGAGCACACCGCATCGGCGACCAACATCGGCATCTGCCACGCGGTGAACTGGGCCGCCGCGCGCGCCACGCGCGACTACGTCGTCTACATGAACGACGACATGTTCTGCTGCCCCGGCTGGGACACGGCGCTCGTGCGCCGCATCGAACAGATGCCGACCGACCTCTTCATGCTGTCGGGCACGATGGTCGAGCCGATCGACACGCGCAACCCGTGCGTCGTGGTCAGCAATTTCGGCCGCGACGCCGAACATTTCGACGCGGCGGGCCTCGTCGCGGCGGCTCCGAAGCTTGCGCGCGCGGACTGGCTCGGCTCGACCTGGCCGCCGACGCTCGTGCACCGCGACTGGTGGAACCGGATCGGCGGCTACAGCAGCGAGCTGTCGCCCGGCATGAGCAGCGACAACGACTTCTCGATGAAATTCTGGGACGCCGGCTGCCGGATCTTCATCGGGGTCGGCGACAGCCTCGTCTACCACTTCCAGCAGAAGAGCACGGGCAAGATCGTCAAGAACGATGGCCGCCGCCAGTTTCTGAACAAATGGGGCATGACCCAGGCGACGTTCGACCGCTATTTCCTGCATCGCGGCGAGCCGGCCGGCACGCGCGTCGCACTCGACACGCCGGCCGTCGTTGGCCGTCTGAAGCGCGCGCTGCTGCGCTCGCGGATCAAGCGCGCGTTCAGCTGATCGCGCCCCGGGGATCGGATTCGCCTGACCCGGCCCCGTAAACGACACGGAAACGCGCGCTGCTTCGCGTATACTCTGCGCCGTTCGTCCCGGATCTCCCGCCGGGGCGCGCGGCGCGCACGACGTACGCAAGCCGCATTCGTCCATTCGACAGGTTCCGATGCTTTCGTTTTCCGCTCCTGCCTCGCGGCGCCTGACCGCCGCCCGCGCATTCGCCGTCGCCGCGCTCTGCATGGTGCCCGTCTCGACCGCGCTGACCAACGTGTTCTGCGGGCTGTTCGCCGCCGCGCTCGTGATTTCTCCCGAATTCTGGCGCGATCTGCGCTCGTTCGTCACCGACCCGGCCTCGCTCGCGGCGCTGCTGATCCTGGCCGCGCTGGCCGCCAGCGTCACTTATACGGTCGCGCCGCACAACAAGGCGTGGAACTGGGTGGCCAAGTACGACAAGCTGCTGCTGCTGCCGTTCGCCGCGCTCGCCTTCCGTCATTCGAACTGGGCGCCGATCGTGCGGCGTTGCTGGTTCGGCACGCTGTGCGTGATCCTGCTGCTGTCGACCACCAACTATCTCGGCCTGACCGCGATCGGGCCCGCGCACGCGACCGAACTGCCGCTGTCACGCGCCTGGGTGTTCAAGAACCATATCGCGGCCGGCATGTTCGGCGCGCTGCTGTTCTACCAGGCGGCCGATCTCGCGCTGGCGGCCCGCACGGCGCTGGCGCGCGCCGCGTATGCGGGCGTCGCCGCGTGGTCGCTCGTCAACGTGTTCGTGATGCTGCAGGGGCGCACCGGGCAGGTCATCGCGCTGCTGCTGATCTTCGTCGTCGCCGTGCGTTTCGTGCTGTTGCTGCGCCGGCAATCGGCGCTGCGCGCGGGGCTCGCCGCCGGCGTGTTCGTGCTGGCCGGCATCGCGCTCGTGGTCGCCGCGTGCACGGTTCACAACGGCCGGCTGACGAAGGTCGTGACGGAAGTGCAGCAATACCGGCAAAGCGACGCGGTCACGTCGACCGGGCTGCGCCTCGAGTGGTACAAGAAGGGGCTCGAGCTGTATCGCCAGCGCCCGTTGATCGGCTATGGCGCGGGCGGCCTCGAATCCGAATTCGAGAAGCTCACGGCCGGCAAGACGGCGGCCGAAGGCCAGCTCACGTCGAACCCGCACAACGAATACCTGCTGATGGCCGTGCAGCTCGGCACGCTCGGCCTGGTGCTGTTCGTCAACCTGATCGTGCAGATTGCGCGCGGCAGCCGTACGCTCGATCCGCGCTCGCGGCATCTGCTGCTCGGCTGGCTCGCGATCTTCGCGATCGGCAGTCTCGCGAATTCGCTGCTGCTCGATTTCGCCGAAGGGCACCTGATCGTGCTGCTGGCCGGCATCCTGCTCGGCTGCGGCGAGCGCGCCGAGGCGCTGCCGCGCGAAACGTCGGCGATCCGGCGCAGCGCGTAACGCGCAGCGGCCTGCGCGCCGCCGGCGGTCGCTTCGGGCACCGCGGCGTTCACGATCGATCTTCGACGGAAGCGGGCCGGGCGGCCGGCTCGTCGCCAAACAAGCCGCCGGCAACCGGCAGGAAACGTGCGTCGCCCGCGCGTCAGTCGGATGAAGTCCGGTGCAGTCGCGACGTATCGACGACGGCTTCGGCCGGGCCAGGCGGATTCAGTCCAAGCATCTCGGCCGCCGCGGCTTTCACGCGCTGCGCACCGAGATTGACGAGGCAGTCGCTGCGGCTGTCGACCTTGCGCTCGCAGCCTTCGTGCCGGCACGGCACGCAATCACCCTCCCCCTGCAGCAGCCACACGTTCCCGTGCCGCCCCGAGCCGCGTAGCGGCCACGGATTCTCGGTCGCCGGCCAGTGCTGCGGCCACGGCCCCCAGCGCACGGGGTCGGACGGGCCGAACAGCGCGATCGTGTCGGTGCCGGTCGCGGCCGCAACGTGCGTCGCGCCGGTGTCGGGCCCGATGAAAAGCCGTGCGCGCCGCACGAGTTCGGCGCTTTCGCCGAACGTCAGGCGACCGACCAGGTTCAGTACATCGCCGCCCGCTTCGGCCGCGACCTGCTCCGCGTACTCGCGCTCGCTGTCTGCCGGGCCGCCCGACAGCGCGACCGCGAAGCCGTGCTCGCGCAACCAGCCGATCATCTCGACCCAGCCGTCGAGCCGCCATTGCTTGTAACGGAACATCGGATACGGATGCAGGACGACCAGCGGCTTGCCGGCACGGATCGCCGGCGATTCGGCCAGCCACGCGTCGAAGTGCGCGCGCCGCGCCGGATCGTCGCCGATACCGGGTGCAACGACCTCGGACACCGGCTCGATGCCGATCACGGGGGCAAGCGCCAGCGTGCTGACGACCGTATGCGCGGATTCGTGGTGATTGATCGCGATCCCGTTCAACATCATCCGCGTGAGCCACGTCACGCGGTCCGGATCGACGAGGCCGACCCGCTTGCGGCCCGCAAACCAGCTGTAGAAGCGCGGCCGGTCGGAACTCAGCGCCGCGCACGCGAGATCGTAGCGACGCCACATCGACAGCGCGTCGCGCAGCCGCTCGCGGAAGCCCGCGCGTTGCGCGACGACGATCACACGCCGCACGTCCGGATTGTGCTCGAGCACGCCTTCGGTGCCGCGAAACACCAGCATGTCGATCTGTGCTTCCGGCCAACGGGCTTTCAGCGAACGGACGAGCGGCGTCGTCAGCAGCACATCGCCGATACGGCGGGGGGCTGCCACGAGGATGGTTCTGGGCGGGCGGGCAGAAGAAAACAGGGCCACGGCGGGTGTGTCTGGCTGGCTGAACAAGGCTGGCAATGTACAGGATTTTGCAGCAGCCGGCGCGACATCGCGAATCGGCCGTGCGGCTAGCCTGATGCGGCCCCGCTCGCGAGGTGCGGCGCGGCAGGCGCACCGCGCGCCGGTGGCGTACGCGGTGCCTGCGATGCCCGTGGCGCTACGAAGCGATGGTCACGATCGCCGGCGTCGCAGCCGCAGACGCCGGCTCCGCGTGTACGGCGTCTGCCGACGGTTCGTCGCGATGGGCGGCCTGCGGCAGCAGGTGATTCACCGCACGCTCGACCGCGTCGACGCCGATCGCATCGACGGTCGCGCCGGCGCGCAGGATCACGTGCGGCACACCGAGCGGATGCCAGCGCAGATATTTCTCGGGACGGTCCTGGAACAGCGCGGCGACGGGCACGCCGAGCGCCGACGCGAGATGCACGGGGGCACTGTCGGCCGAGACGATCACATCGAGCAGGCTTGCCGCGGCCACCAGATCGGCGACCGACGACGGCGCAACATGGCGCGCACACACGTCGCGCCACGAGTCGTCCTCGGGAGCATGGCCCACGGCCGGATCGCGGAATACGATCACGTCGGCATGCGGCGCGAGCCGCTCGGCGAGGTCGCGCCAGCGATCGGCCGGCCAGCGGCGCTCGAGCGCCTTGTTCGTGACGAACAGCCCGACGCGCGGCTTCGTGCGCGCGCCGAGCAGCCGGTGCCACGCATCCTGCAGCGCGCGGTCGGGATGAACCGACAACGCGAGGCGGTCGACATCGGCGCGGCCGAGCTCGGGTACGAGCCGGAAACCCGACAACGCCTCGTGGCACATCGGCCGCTCGGCGACGTGCTCGGGCTTGCGATCGTCGAATTCGGTCCCGGCATCGTGCCAGCGGCAATCCTTCGCGCCGATCTGGCGCGCGAACTGCATGCTGCTGCGATGCATGCCGCCGTTCGGCACGACCACGAGGTCGAACCGCAGGCGACGCAGGCGACGCACCAGCCGCAGCCTGTCGAAGAACGCGCGCATCCGCCCGGGACGGTCGTTGCGCTCGCATTGACGGCTATAGACGTAGGTGTGGATCGCGTCGACGTCCGGGTTTCCGGCCAGCGCGGCCGCGTTGTAGCGGTTCGCGACCACATGGAGTTCCGCGCCGGGCCAGCGCTCCTTCAGCGCACGGAGAAACGCCGTTGTGCACAGCATGTCGCCCAGAAAATCGATCCGGATCACGAGGATTCGCTGCGTCGGGTTCACATTGGCCATGGTCATGTGGAGACTGTCCGTTTTTTGTCGTCGCGACGGGCCATATCACGGCATCCGGTTCCGGGGCGGCCTCGTCGCATGTCGCCGCTCGCCGCACGGATCCGCCCCCGTTTATGTGCGCGATGCCGGCGCAATCCGCCGGGCAAGCGGCGGTCAGCGCCGCGTTCGTGCGGCTAGCGCCGGATTGTATAGCGTCCGGATGGCCAGCCCAATACCCGTTTGCATGAACATGCAAAAACGGCCCGCCGCACCGCGCGATGGCGATGCGACGGGCCGCATGGCGTGACAGCCCCCCGGCGAAGCCGCGATCAGTACGTGATTTCGACGACGCTGCCGTCGAACGTCGCACGCAGCTCCGCGAGCAGCACGTCGCTCGGCTTCACGCGCCATGCGTCGCCGAGTCGCATTTCACCCTGTGCCCGCGCGTTGCTGTAGTGGACCTGCACCGCGAGCCCGTTCGGCAGCGGCGCCTGCGGGCGACGACCGCCATCGCGCCCGCCGCCGCGCGGCGCCGGTGCTTCAACCACGTTCGCCGCCGGATCGTCCTTCGACACGTGCGGCTCGAGCACGCGGCGCAATGCGGCCGCGTCGGCGTTGCCGTTCATCGTCAGCCGGACAGCCTGCGCATAGCGGCTGCGCGCGCGCTCGAGATCCATCACGGTATCGGCCGTGAAGCGGATACCGCCCGTGAACGCATCGTTGCGCGCCTGCCCCTGCACGATCAGCAGTTCGTCTTCCTTGAACAGCGTCTTGTTCGCCTCGAACTGCTCGTTGAAGATCGTGATCTCGCACTGGCCCGAACCGTCGTCGAGCAATGCGATCAGCATCTTGCCGCGCTGGGTCATCTGCGTGCGCAGCGACGCGATGATGCCCGCGACGAGCTTGTCGCGCCCTTCCTTCAGGTCGCCGACCTTCTGCCGCACGAAGCGGCGCACCTCGTCGCGATACGCGTCGAACAGGTGGCCGGACAGGTAGAAGCCAAGCGCACCCTTTTCTTCCTGCAGGCGGCGCTTGTCGTCCCACGCGGGCTCGTCGACGAGCGCATGCGCGTGCGGCGACTCGGCGCCCATGTCGAACAGGCCGGCCTGCATCGCGTTCGCCTCGGCCTGGTCGGCCGCTTCCATCGCCAGCGGCACCGATGCGATCAGCTGCGCACGGTTCGTGTTCAGCGAATCGAACGCGCCGGCGCGGATCAGCGCCTCGACCGTGCGGCGGTTGACGATGCGCCGGTCGATCCGCTCGCAGAAGTCGAACAGATCGGTGAACGGTTTTTCCTCGCGGGCGCGCAGGATTTCCTCGATCGCGTTCTGGCCGCTGCCCTTCACCGCGCCGAGGCCGTAGCGGATCGTGCGCGAGCGCTTGCCGTCGGCTTCGGCGACCGGCTCGAACCGGTAATGCGAAGCGTTGATGTCCGGCGGCAGCACGACGAGGTTGTTCACGACGCAGTCGTCGAACAGGATCTTCACCTTGTCGGTGTCGTCCATCGCGAGCGTCATGTTGGCCGCCATGAATTCGGCCGGATGGTGCGCCTTCAGCCACGCGGTGTAATACGCGAGCAGCGCGTAGGCCGCCGCGTGCGACTTGTTGAAGCCGTAGCCCGCGAACTTCTCCATCAAGTCGAAGATCTCGTCGGACTTCTCGCGCGTGAGGCCGTTCTTCGCCGCACCCTCGGCGAAGATCTCACGGTGCTTGGCCATCTCCTCGGGCTTCTTCTTGCCCATCGCGCGACGCAACAAATCCGCGCCGCCGAGCGAGTAGCCGCCGATGATCTGCGCCATCTGCATCACCTGCTCCTGATAGACCATGATGCCGTAGGTCTCTTTCAGGACGGGTTCGACGCGGGGATCCGGATACTCGACCTTCTCGCGGCCGTGCTTCCGTGCGCAGAAGCTCGGGATCAGGTCCATCGGGCCCGGACGGTACAACGACACGAGCGCGATGATGTCCTCGAAGCGGTCGGGCTGCGCATCCTTCAGCATGCCCTGCATCCCGCGGCTTTCCAGCTGGAACACCGCGACCGTGTTGGCCTTCTTCAGGATCTGGAACGACGCGGGATCGTCGAGCGGCACCTGCGCGAGCGACCAGTCGGCCTTCGACGGATCGAGGCGGCGGATGTAGCGCTCGGCCCAGTCGAGGATCGTCAGCGTCGTGAGACCCAGAAAGTCGAACTTCACGAGGCCGACGGCTTCGACGTCGTCCTTGTCGTACTGGCTGACCACGCCGCCGTCGTCGCCCTGCGTGTACAGCGGGCAGAAATCGGTCAGCTTGCCGGGCGCGATCAGCACGCCGCCCGCGTGCATCCCGACGTTACGCGTGAGGCCCTCGACGCGCTGCGCGAGATCGAGCAGCTGGTGCACTTCGTCCTCGTGGTCGTAGCGCTCCTGCAGCTGCGGCTCTTCCTTCATCGCGTCGGCGATCGTCACGTGCTTGCCCGGCTTGAACGGGATCAGCTTCGCGATGCCATCGGTGAACATGTAGCCGAGGTCGAGCACGCGGCCGATGTCGCGCACGGCCGCCTTCGCGGCCATCGTGCCGAACGTGGCGATCTGCGACACGGCGTCCGCGCCGTACTTCTCCTTCACGTACTGGATCACGCGGTCGCGGCCGTGCTGGCAGAAGTCGATGTCGAAGTCGGGCATCGACACGCGTTCCGGGTTCAGGAAACGCTCGAACAGCAGGTTGTAGCGCAGCGGGTCGAGGTCGGTAATGCCGAGCGCGTACGCGACCAGCGAACCGGCGCCCGAGCCGCGGCCCGGGCCGACCGGCACGCCGTTGTTCTTCGCCCAGTTGATGAAGTCCGCGACGATCAGGAAGTAGCCCGGAAAGCCCATCTTCGTGATGGTCCCGCACTCGAATTCGAGCCGCTTGTAATACGTGTCGCGCTGCGCGTTGCGCTCGGCTTCGACCGGATACAGCTGCGCGAGACGGGTCTCGAGCCCTTCCTTCGACAGCTGGACCAGGTAGTCGTCGAGCGACATGCCGTCCGGCGTCGGGAACAGCGGCAGCTTCGGCTTGCCGAGCTCGAGCTTGAGGTTGCAGCGCTTCGCGATTTCGACCGTGTTCGCGATCGCCGACGGCAGGTCGGCGAACAGCGCGACCATGTCGTCCTGCGTACGGAAATACTGGTCGGTCGTGAAACGCTTCTGGCGCCGCGGGTTCGCGAGGATGTCGCCTTCCGAGATACACACGCGCGCCTCGTGCGCGGTGAAATCGTCGTCGGTCATGAACTGCGTCGGGTGCGTCGCGACGACCGGCAGCTTCAGCGCCGCGGCGAGCGTCGCGGCCTGCTGGATGTAGGCCTCGGCGCCCGGCTGGCCGTAACGTTGCAGCTCGATGTAGAAGCCGCCCGGGAACACCTTCGCCCAGCGCTCGGCGTGACGGCGCGCGGCGTCTTCGTTGCCCGCGGCAAGCGCGAGCCCGATATCGCCCTGTTGCGCGCCCGACAGCGCGAGCAGCCCTTGCGACAGCTCGCCGTCGAGCCAGCTCGCGTCAAGCTCCGCACGGCCGCGATACTGGTTCGTGAGCCACGCCTTCGACAGCAGCTCGCACAGATTCAGGTAGCCGACCTTGTCCTTGACGAGCAGCAGCAGCCGCGACGGCTTGTCGCGGTCGTCCGGATTGGCGATCCAGACGTCGCAGCCGGCGATCGGCTTGATGCCCTTGCCGCGGGCTTCCTGGTAGAAACGGACGAGGCCGAATGCGTTGCCGAGATCGGTGAGCGCGAGCGCGCCCTGACCGTCTGCGGCCGCCGCCTTGACGATGTCGTCAATGCGCACGATGCCGTCGGCAATCGAGAATTCGGAGTGAACGCGAAGATGGACGAAGCGGGGATCTGACATGGGCGCTATTGTAGCCGCCTCGCCGCGCAGGCTGCCCAAAAAATCCCCGCGCTGGCCGTTCGGCCGATGTGCGCGACCGCCCGTCGCATGGCTGGCCAAACGGCAGGGTGCCGGCCGGGGCGCGGTTTGCGGGATAATACGGTTTTTCGAATCAACGCCACGGCTTCGCACCCTTTTTTGCGGGCCGCCGTGCGGCCGTTTTCCCGTCGGACCATCATGACCATCGTCAACCTCGCCGCCTACCACTTCGTGTCGCTCGACACGATCGAGCAATGGCGCCCGCTCGTCACCGCCCGCTGCAACGAACTCGGCCTGCGCGGCACGATCCTGCTCGCACCGGAAGGCATCAACCTGTTCATCGCCGGCACGCGCGAAGCCGCCGACGCGTTCATTGCTTACATCCGCCACGATCCGCTGTTCGAAGGCAAGTTCGCGACGCTGCAGTTCAAGGAAAGCCTGTCCGACTCGCAGCCGTTCCGCCGCATGCTCGTGCGCCTGAAGCGCGAAATCATCACGATGAAGAAGCCGGCGATCAAGCCGGAACTCGGCCGCGCGCCGTTCGTCGACGCGCGCACGCTGAAGACCTGGCTCGACCGCGGCCACGACGACACCGGCCGCCCGGTCGTGATGCTCGACACGCGCAACGCCTTCGAAGTCGACGTCGGCACGTTCGACGACGCGCTCGACTACCGGATCGACAAGTTCAGCGAATTCCCGGAAGTGATCGACGCGAACCGCGCCGACCTCGAAGGCAAGACGGTCGTGTCGTTCTGCACGGGCGGCATCCGCTGCGAGAAGGCCGCGATCCACATGAAGGAAATCGGCATCGAGAACGTGTACCAGCTCGAAGGCGGGATCCTGAAGTACTTCGAGGAAGTCGGCGGCGCGCACTATCACGGCGACTGCTTCGTGTTCGACTACCGCACCGCGCTGAACCCGCAGCTCCAGCCCACCGAGAACGTCACATGCTTCGCGTGCCGCGCGGTCGTCACGCCGGAAGCGCAACAGTCGCCGAGCTACGTGCCCGGCAAGTCGTGCCCGGCCTGCGCACCGGCGGCGGCCAGCGCCGCGTAAGCGCGCACTGCCCCGCACCCCGATGACCGGCTATCGCGGCCGCTTCGCGCCGTCGCCCACCGGCCCGCTGCATTTCGGCTCGCTGGTCGGCGCCCTCGCGAGCTGGCTCGATGCACGCGCGCACGGCGGCGCATGGCTCGTGCGCATCGAGGATCTCGACGGCCCGCGCACGGTGCCCGGCGCCGCCGACGACATCCTCGCGACGCTCGCGCATTTCGGCATGACGCCCGACGAGCCGCCCGTCTGGCAAAGCACGCGCGATGCCGCGTATACGGCTGCGCTCGAGCGGCTCATCTCGGCCGGGCTCGTCTATCCGTGCGGCTGCACGCGCAAGGAAATCGCCGATTCGCTGCGCGCCGCGCACGAGCGCCACACGACGCTCGCCTACCCGGGCACCTGCCGCACCGGGCTGCACGGCAAGCCCGCGCGCGCCTGGCGGCTGCGCGTGCCGGACGGCGACGACGCGATCGTCACGTTCGACGATCGCTGGCAGCACACGCAATCGCAGAACCTCGCGACGGAAGTCGGCGATTTCGTGCTGAAGCGCGCGGACGGCCAATGGGCCTACCAACTCGCGGTCGTCGTCGACGATGCCGACGCGCACATCACGCACGTCGTGCGTGGCGCCGACCTGCTCGACTCGACCGCACGCCAGATTCACCTGCAGCGCTGCCTCGGCGTGCCGACGCCGCAATACCTGCACGTGCCCGTCGTCGTCGATGCCAACGGCGAGAAGCTCAGCAAGCAGACGGGCGCGACCGCGCTCGAACGCGACGATCCGCTGCCGGCGCTGCAGGCCGCGGCCGCGCACCTGGGTCTTGCCCCCGACGGCACGCTCGCAGGCACCACACTCGACACGTTCTACGCCGCCGCCACGGCCGCATGGGCGATGCGCTTCGGGCCGCAGGCCGGCTGACGCACGCAGTGCGCCGATTTCGCGGCGACCGGGATTGAGGCGGATGCCGACTGCATCACCGCCGCCGATGCCGCGTTCCGGCTTCCCCCCTCGAACCGCAGCCCCAATGAAAAACGGGCACATGCTCATCGCATGCACCCGCTTCTCCTGCAGCGCTCGCGCGCTGCGCCGTCACGTCCGCCCGGCTTATGCCGACGGCTTGCGCGGCATCCCGAACCCGCCGAGCAGTGCGGCGACCTGACGCTTCGGCCCCTTCTTCTCGGGCTGCTGCGCAGGCTGCGCGTCGTCGCGCTGCTTCGCCGGCGCCGACGGCTCGTACGGCTTCAGGAAGAAATCGTCGACCGGCGCTTCGTGGCGACGGTGATGACCGCGCTCGGCGCCGGCCGGCCGGCGCCCCGCTGCGCCGCGATGCTCGTCGCGATCGCGACGGCCGCCTCGCTCACCGCCCCGTTCGCCACCGCGCTCGCTGTTGCGATCGCCGCCGCGCTCACTGCCGCGCTCGTCGTGACGATGGCGCGCCGGCTTGTCGAGCGCGAGCGTCTGCACTTCGAGCGGGCGCTTGATCAGCTTCTCGATATCGGCGAGCTGCTTGCGCTCGTTCGGGCTGCACAGCGACAGCGCGTCGCCCGTCGCACCCGCACGGCCGGTACGGCCGATCCGGTGCACGTAGTCTTCCGCGCTGAACGGCAGGTCGAAGTTGATCACGGCCGGCAGTTCGGCGATGTCGAGGCCGCGCGCGGCCACGTCGGTCGCGACCAGCGCCTCGATCTCGCCGCGCTTGAACGCGTCGAGTGCCTGCATCCGCTCGATCTGCGTCTTGTCGCCGTGGATCGCCGACGCGACCACGCCATCGCGCTCGAGATTGCGCGCAAGCCGGCTTGCGCCGATCTTGCTGTTGCAGAACACGATCACCTGCTTGAGGCCGCGATCGCGCAGCAGTTGCACGACGGCCGCCTGCTTGTCGCCTTCGGCGACGTCGTAGACGATCTGCGTGACGTTCGCGTTCGTCGAGTTGCTGCGCGCGACTTCGATCGTCTGCGGGTTGCGCAGGTAGGTCGACGCGAGCTTCTTGATTTCGCCCGAGAAGGTGGCCGAGAACAGCAGCGTCTGGCGCTCCTTCGGCAGCAGGTTCAGGATGCGCTGCAGATCCGGCAGGAAGCCCATGTCGAGCATCCGGTCGGCTTCGTCGAGCACGAGGATCTGCACCTGGCCGAGATTCGCCGTCTTCTGCTGCACGTGGTCGAGCAGGCGGCCCGGCGTCGCGATCAGGATCTCGACGCCACGGCGCAGTTCGGCCGATTGCGGGTTCATGTCAACGCCGCCGAACACCACCGCGCTGCGCAGCGGCGTGTGCTTCGCATACGCGTGCACGTTCGCGGCGACCTGGTCGGCGAGTTCGCGGGTCGGCGTGAGGATCAGCGCGCGCACCGGGTGGCGCGCAGGAGACGCGCTCGTGTTGGCCTGCGGCAGCAGGCGCTGGATGATCGGCAGCGAGAAGCTCGCGGTCTTGCCGGTGCCCGTTTGCGCGGCGCCCATGACGTCGCGGCCGGCGAGCACGACCGGAATGGCCTGCGCCTGGATCGGCGTCGGCGTCGTATAGCCCTGCTCCGCAATGGCTTTCAGGATATCGGCGGCAAGGCCGAATTGATCGAAGGTTGCGTCGACGGGCTTGGCGACAGAATCGGACATGGTGGCGTTTCGCTCAAAAGGCGCGGCGGGGACATCGTGCGTCAGGCCAGCCGGGCCTGCGCTCATCACAATTCGGAAATAGACGGAGCCGCGGCGCGCCGCGCGGCGCCGCTCTGGCGCTTGGGACCGGTTCAATGTGAACGCTGGACGCCAGGCCGTGCGGACTCCGTTCGGCGCGAATGCCGGCGGAAAGGGGCGTATTGTAGCACTGCGCGGCCATCTGTCCGTGACAACGCGGCGAACGGCCACAACGGCGGTTCGCGCGGCGTGCCCGGGCAGGCCCGCGCGGCCGGAGGAACGCCCCGATCGGGCTATCCGAATCGGCCAGTGGACGACTTAAGGGGCCCGATCGCGTATCGTCTTGCCCAATCTCCCGCTGCCAGCCGGCGTGCCGATCTGTCAGGCCCGGAAACCGGCCGCTGGCCGCCACCGGCGGCACGATCCACGTTCCCGCCCCGCGCTCAGCCCTTCTTCTTTTTCTTCTCGACCTGCACGCAGTCGCCCAGCAGCGGCGGCGAGCTCTGGTCGGCGATCTCGTCGCGCAGCGTCGCTTCCTTGCCCTTCGTCCACCACGTGTAGCGGCCGGCCTGGTAGCGCGCGCCCGACGCCGACACGGTGTCGACGAACAGCATCTGCTTCCCGTTGACCGGCACGAGCGCGAAGCTCTGGCCGTTGCCCGCGAGCCAGTACGACACGCGCACCGGCTGCTTCTGGTTCGCGCACTGGTAGACGGTGGACTGGCGCGAATCGGCGTCGATCTCCTCGACGGTCAGCTGCGCGGCATGCGCGACGGAAACGGCCGTGCCGGCGAGCGCGAGCGCGGCGAGGGTTTGGCGAATCATGCAGGTCCTCTCACGAGACGGGTGGAAACGCGCCCCCGCGGGGCGCGTGATTGTTGTTGGCGAGCGGGTCGTGATCAGGGATCGATGACGTCGGCACACGCGTCGGTCGGTGCGGCCGCGACATGGCCGACGAGCGGCACGATCTTGAGCCCGGCCGAGGCCACCCGGCACGGTGCGGCCGCGAGCCCGCAACCCGCGAGGCTCACTGCAAGCGCCAGCGCGGCGGCCAGCTTACCGATACGCAGCCAGTTCGGCGTCATCGTCCTCTCCTGGTTACGTCAGCGGGCCGACACCGGCCGGACGGCCGCGGCGGCACGCTTCGCGCGTTCGCGGGCTTCGTCGACGGTCGCGCCGGTCGCCAGCGCGACGCCCATGCGCCGCTTCGCGAAACTTTCCGGCTTGCCGAACAGGCGCAGGTCGGTGCCCGGCACCGCGAGCGCGTCGCGCACGCCCTCGAACGCGATCCCCCGCTCGTCGAGCCCGCCGTAGATCACGGCCGACGCGGCCGGCGTACCGAGCGCCGGATCGACCGGCAGCCCGAGAATGGCACGCGCGTGCAGCTCGAATTCCGACTGGCGCTGCGACGCGAGCGTGACGAGGCCCGTATCGTGCGGCCGCGGGCTCACCTCGGAGAACCACACGTCGTCGCCGCGCACGAACAGCTCGACGCCGAACATCCCGCGCCCGCCGAGCGCCTCGGTGACCTTGTGCGCGATCTCGCGCGACTTCTCGAGCGCCACCGCGCTCATCGGCTGCGGCTGCCACGATTCGACGTAGTCGCCTGCGACCTGCACGTGGCCGACCGGCTCGCAGAAATAGGTGCGGGTGGCGTTCGTCGCCGGGTCGATCGCGCGCACGGTGAGCTGCGTGATCTCGTAGTCGAAATCGACGAAGCCCTCGACGATCACGCGGCCGTGGTTCACACGCCCGCCCGCCATCGCGTAGTCCCACGCCGGCTTCACGTCAGCCTCGGTCTTCACGACCGACTGCCCCTTGCCCGACGACGACATCACGGGCTTGACGACGCACGGCATGCCGATCTTCGCGATCGCCGCGCTGAACGCCTCGAACGAATCCGCGAACGCATACGGCGAGGTCGGCAGGCCGAGCTCCTCGGCCGCGAGCCGGCGGATTCCTTCGCGATTCATCGTGAGCTGCGTCGCGCGCGCGGTCGGGATCACCTCGGCGAGGCCGGCCGCCTCGATCGCCGCGAGCGCGTCGGTCGCGATCGCCTCGATCTCGGGCACGATCAGGTGCGGGCGCTCCGCCTCGACGAGCGCGCGCAGCGCGGCGGCGTCCGTCATGTCGATCACGTGCGCGCGATGCGCGACCTGGTGGCCCGGGGCATCGGGATAGCGGTCGACCGCGACGACTTCGACGCCGAGCCGCTGCAACGCGATGATGACTTCCTTGCCGAGTTCGCCGGCGCCAAGCAGCATGACGCGCGTGGCCGAGGGTGAGAGCGGCGTACCGAGCCGCTGACCGATCTGCATGTGATTACCCGCTTCTGGTGGAGGACGAAAACGGCTCCGATGTTAACACGCGCCACGGCGCCGGTTTTGCGCGTTTCGCCGCGCCGGCAACCGGCCGCGGGCCGCTCGCGAGCGGGCTGCGAACGTTTTCACGCGTGAAGTGTCGGCTCGCCTGCCGCGGCACGGGTGCGTTACTCTTACGCCTTGATCAGAATCCGATGAGGAACGAGGCTCATGTCCCACCTGTCCGCCGCCGCACGCGCTCGCAACGGCCTGCTTCGCCCGTTGCGCGCGCCGCTCTGTGCGTTGACGCTTGCCACGCTTCTCGCCGCCTGCGCGATGCCGACCCATCCCGACTCCGCCGCCCCCGCGCCCGACCCGTACAACCCGGCCGCCGTCCAGCTGCTCGACGACACGAGCTGGGAACTCACCAGCTGGCTGAATGCCGACGGCACGCAGCGCGCGATCCCGCACGGCGACAACGGCGAGCCGATCAAGCTCGCACTGTCGACCGACTCGGGCATCCGGCGCGCCAGCGGGTTCTCGGGCTGCAATCGCTATATGGGCACCTACGCGATCAAGAACGGCCTGCTGAGCTTCGGGCCGCTCGCCGGCACGCGGATGGCCTGCCCGAATACGCTCGGCGGCCAGCTCGAAACCGCGTACCTCGACGCGCTCGCCCACGTCGACAAGACCGGCGTGCAGATGCGCGAGCCGCAGCAATTGCAGATCGTGACCACGTCCGGCGCAACGCTCACCTTCACGCACCGGAGCCCCTGATGCACGGCGCGCGCGAAGGCCGACCGACCGCCTTCGCGTGGCGCGCCACGCGCGTGTGCCGCGCCACGCGTCGCGCGGCGTGAATTCGAATGCACGCCGCGTTAGAGTCTTGTCCGCCGGCCGGTTAAACTCGGCGGGTCGCGCCCCGCGCGCCCCTCCCCACTCCTGTTTCAAAGCATGCACACGGTAGTCTTCGGCTGGTTCGGCATCTCCGCCGTCTGGTTCCTCCTTCTCTTCTGGCGTCTCGTGCAGGCGATGCTGCCTGGCGGTGTCGGGCTTGCCGGCCGCGGCTCGATCCGTCTGTGGCTCGGCTTCGCCGCGGTGTTCGTGGCGAGCTGCACGCTGACGAGCCCGCTGTCGGGCCCCGACACGAACGCGCTCGGCCATGCGTTCTCGGCAGGCTTCGCCCACGTGCTCGGCCCGATCGGCACGCCGGTCGCGATGGTCGTGCTGTTCTTCGCCGGGCTGCCCTGGCTGACCGGCATCGGCTGGCGCCAGTTCGCCGCGTGGGTCGACACGTCGTTCGGCGTCAAGCTGGCGCGCGACGGCGGTGATGACGAAGCGCGCGGCATCGCCGACCTGCCGCGCAGCGCGTTGCATCGCGACGACGACATCGTCCAGCCGACCACCGCGCATACCGTCAATTCGATGGCGCCGCGCCAGAATGGCCGGTATTCGCGCCCGACGCTGTGGAAACCCGACCCGCAGGCGCGGCCGAAACCGCGCAGCAGCACGCCTGCGCGCCCGCACGTGGAACCTGTCGCGCCATCGGGCTGGTTGAAACCGACCGCACCCCAGCGCAGCATGCCGACACCGCCCGCGCCGATCACACCGGCCACCGCGATGCCGCCGCCGACGACCGGCAGCACCGCCAGCCTCGCGCGCGCAGCCGCGAACTCGCAAGTCCCGCGCCCCGATCCGGCCCCACTTCCTGCCGGATTCCAACCTGTGCGCCCGCGGCCGACTGCCGCGCGGCCGGCCACCGCCGCATTGAAGCCGACCCCGCCGCGTACCACGGTCGCGCCGCGGCCGGCCGCCACGCAGCCGCAGCGCCCGCCGGTACGTGCCGCCGCAGGTGCCGGTTCGGCCGGCCTGCCACCCGATGCGGCACGACGTCGCCCGGCGCAGCCGACGCCGGCGCGTGCACCGCTCTATGCGTGGACGGAAAAACCTGCCGCGCCGATCACGCCGGCGCCGAGCGTGCACGACACGCTGCGCTCGATCGAAGCCAGCACCGCCCAGTGGGCGACGCTGGCCGGTGCGCAGGACGATGCCGGGCACGCGGCGGCAGCGGCAACCGTGGCCGGTGTAACCGCGGCGGCTACCGGCATGGCAGCGCCGGCAGCAGCGGCCGTGCCGACCGGGATCGCCTCCGCGGCCCACGGCCTCGCCGCAGCGCATGACGCCAGTGCTCCGCTCGCCCGCGCGCCGGCGGACGACAACGCACCGATCGTGCTTGACGCATTCATGCCGGCAGCGCCGGCCGTCCATGCACCGGTCGCCGATGCGGGAGCCGCGGCATTCGACGCCGCCGCACCGTACGCGCTGTCGAATACCGGCGACGACGGCGCGTTCCCTAATCACGCCAATGACGAGACCCGGCACGCCAACGATGTCGCTGCCACGCCGGCATCGGGGATCGCGCCCGTGCCGTCGTTCGACGCGCCCATCGACCTCGCACCGTGGGAAGACCTCGCCAGCCCGCCGGTTCCCGCGTTCGACGCGTCCGCATGGAACCCGGTCGCCGAGTCATCGACGAATGTGACAGGATCGGAACCGGCCCACGCCGCCTTCGCGCAAGCAAGGACCGAGGCGGCCCAGGACCTCGCCACGAGCAACCCGCCGGCATCGTTCGATGCCGACGACAAGTCCACCGCGCAACCCGCTCCTGCAATCGATCGCACCGCATCGGCCAGCGTGCCGCAGGGCATCGCTGATGCGCACGCCGACGTGAAGCCCGCCGGGAACATCCCGCCGTTCGCGGCCCTGCCCGCTTCGCCGATCGCCGAAACGACGCCGCGCGCAAGTGCCGAAATCGGGCCGTTTGCGGCGGCGGCACCGGCCGCGTCGAGCGCCGCACAGGAAGCTGCCAAGCCGGACACGGTGGAACCTGCAGCGCCGCCGGCGGCAATCGCTCGAGGCACCGTACCAGCGACAGCATGGACGTGGACGCCTTCGACGACACAACCGGCCACGATAAAGACGCCTGTCACCGAGGAATTGCCGAAATCGCCGGTTGCCGCCCAATCGTTTGCCGCCACGCAAGCGGCTTCGGCAGGGACTGCGTCACCGCTCGTCGGCGCCGCCCACGGTTCGACCACGCAAGCGCCTGCATTCGCGTCGGGCATTGCGCCAGTCACCGTTTCCGCCTCGTCGGATGGGGTGATCGGCACGGCATCCGGCTCGCTGGCTCAACCGGTTGCGCCGACTTTTGCCGTTGTTCCGCCGGCATCTCCGATCGGCGTAACCGGCGCTGCGTCGGCTTCGCTGTCGCAGCCGGCCGCTTCGGCATCGAACGCTGCATCCGTCTCGCCGGCATCCCCGATCGGCGTCACCGGCACTACGTCGGCTTCGCTGTCGCAGCCGGCCGCTTCGGCTTCGAACGCTGCATCCGTCTCGCCGGCATCCCCGATCGGCGTCACCGGCACTACGTCGGCTTCGCTGTCGCAGCCGGCCGCTTCGGCATACACGGTTGAGTCTTCCCGCGTCGTGACCGGCGCCACGTCGGCACCGCTGTCGCAGCCGACCGCATCGGCATCGACCGTGGCGGACACGACTGACGGTGCGTTCTCCAGGGCATCAGCAGCCGCATCGCCCGTTGTGCCTGCCGTGACGCCGTCGACGGCCAGCCCGACGGCCTCGACATCCGGTTCGAGCGCGCCGGCCGCCTCGACCTCGGCGCCCGTGAATGTCACATCCGGCTCGGTCGCTGCTCCGTCCGCCGCGCCGGCCCCGACATATCCGACCACCCCGGCATCCTCGTCGACGGGTACGGCATTCGGCACATTCAGCCCGTCCGGCACAACCGCATCGCAGCCGGCCGCGAGCCTGCCCGTGCCGCCGGCCCCTGCCGCCACGACGGCAACGTCCTCCGGCGCAGTCGCACCGATCACCACCGCCGCGGCAACTCCGGCACAACCGATCTCCGGCTCACTGACGTCCTTCGGCGCAACCACCGCGGCGCTGGCTCCGTCGATCGCTTCCGCACCTGCTGCCATCGAAGCCGCGACGTTCGCCTCCCCGGCCGCCCCGACCTCGTCGCCGGCAAGCTGGTCCGTGCCGAATGTCTCCGCGGCACCGTCAGCCACATCGCCCGTGGTACCGCCGCAACCCGCAGCAACGATCGCCGGCGCGAGCCTGTCCGCACCGGCGATCCCCGCTGCCCCGCTGGCCGAAGCAACCACCCCGGCAACCGAACCGGCCGCACCTGCCGCAGCCGGCTCCCCGGCCCCCGACACCCCGGCGCGCCAGCCGCGCCCGAACGCCTTCGAATTCCACGCACCCGCGTCGTTCAGCGTCGAACTGCCGACGCTCGACCTGCTCGAGCGCGCGTCCGCGTCGGGCGACATCGAAACGATCACCGACGAACACCTCGCGCAAACAGCGCAGGTGATCGAACAGCGGCTGCAGGAATTCAAGGTGCCGGTGACGGTGGTCGGCGCGTCCGCCGGCCCCGTGATCACGCGCTTCGAGATCGAGCCCGCGCTCGGCGTGCGCGGCAGCCAGATCGTCGGGCTGATGAAGGACCTGTCGCGCGGCCTCGGCCTCACGTCGATCCGCGTCGTCGAGACGATTCCCGGCAAAACCTGCATGGGCCTCGAACTGCCGAACGCGAAGCGCCAGATGATCCGCCTGTCGGAAATTCTCGAGTCGCGCCAGTACGAGCACTCGGCCTCGCAGCTGACGATCGCGATGGGCAAGGACATCACCGGCCACCCGGTCGTCACCGATCTCGCGAAGGCGCCGCACATGCTCGTCGCGGGCACGACGGGCTCGGGCAAGTCGGTCGCGATCAACGCGATGATCCTGTCGCTGCTGTACAAGGCGACACCCGAGGACGTGCGGCTCATCATGATCGACCCGAAGATGCTGGAACTGTCGGTCTACGAAGGCATCCCGCACCTGCTCGCGCCCGTCGTCACCGACATGAAGCTCGCGGCGAACGCACTGAACTGGTGCGTCGGCGAGATGGAAAAGCGCTATCGGCTGATGTCGGCCGTCGGCGTGCGCAACCTCGCGAGCTTCAACCAGAAGATCCGCGATGCCGAGGCGAAGGAAAAGAAGATCGGCAACCCGTTCTCGCTGACGCCCGAGGATCCGGAGCCGCTGTCGACGCTGCCGCTGATCGTCGTCGTGATCGACGAGCTGGCCGACCTGATGATGGTCGCCGGCAAGAAGATCGAAGAGCTGATCGCCCGCCTCGCGCAGAAGGCGCGTGCGGCCGGCATCCACCTGATCCTCGCGACGCAGCGTCCGTCCGTCGACGTGATCACGGGCCTGATCAAGGCGAACATCCCGACGCGCGTCGCGTTCCAGGTGTCGTCGAAGATCGACTCGCGCACGATCCTCGACCAGATGGGCGCCGAATCGCTGCTCGGGATGGGCGACATGCTGTTCCTGCCGCCGGGCACCGGTTACCCGCAGCGCGTGCACGGCGCGTTCGTCGCGGACGAAGAAGTGCATCGGGTCGTCGAGTACCTGAAGCAGTTCGGCGAGCCGCAGTACGAGGAAGGGATTCTCGACGGCCCGGCCGCCGACGGCGCGACGCAGGACCTGTTCGGCGATGCACCGGATGCGGAAGCCGATCCGCTGTACGACGAAGCCGTCGCGTTCGTCGTGCGCACCCGGCGCGCGTCGATCTCGTCGGTGCAGCGGCAGTTGCGCATCGGTTACAACCGCGCGGCGCGGCTCGTCGAGCAGATGGAAGCCGCGGGCCTCGTGTCGGCGATGGGCATCAACGGCAGCCGCGAGGTGCTCGTGCCGGCCGCTGCCGACTGAGCAAGCCGGCAGCACGGCTGCCGGCATCGATACGGGCGCGCCGCGCAAGCGGCTGCCCGACATACGAAGGGCGCTGCATCGGCAGCGCCCTTCTTGCATCGACCGGAAATCGGCCGCGATTTACAACGCGACCGGCACCAGCTTGAAGTCGACCGGCTTGCCGACCTCCACCTTCTGCGGATTCGGGCCGAGCTGCCCCGTTTCGACATTACGGCTGAACACGTAGAACGTATCGCTGTCCTGGTTGCCGACGATCAGCCACTTGCCGGTCGGATCGATCAGGAACTCGCGCGGCGTCTTGCCGAGGCTCGACTGGCGGCCGACGTGCTTCAGCCGGCCGTCGGCCTGGTTCACCGCGTAGATCACCAGCTCGTTCGCGTCGCCGCGGTTGCTCACGTACAGGAAGCGGCCGTCCGGCGACAGGTGGATCGCGCCGCCGCCGACCTTGCCCTTGAAGCCCGGCGCGGTCATCGGCACCGTCTCGACCGGCGCCAGCTTGCCGTCGTGGTAGCCGAACACCTCGACCGACGCGTTGAGCTCGCTCGTCACGTACGCGTACCGGCCATCGGCGCCGAACACCATGTGACGCGGGCCCGAGCCCGCCTTCACCGGCGTGTAGCGCGTGTCGGTCGGGCTGATCAGCCCGCGGCTGCCGTCCACCGTGTAGCGGTAGCCGTAGAGCTTGTCCGCGCCGAGATCCTGTACGAACAGATAACGGCCGTCCGGCGAAAATACCGTCGAATGCACGTGCGCGCCGTCCTGGCGGCCCTTCACGGGCCCCGTGCCTTCATGGTGCACGGTCAGCGCGGCCTGGCCGACCGCGCCGTCGTCGCGCAGCGGAAACACCGAAAAGCTGCCGCCCGGATCCTTCGCGACCGAGTAGTTGGCGGTCACGAGGTACTTGCCGTCGGGCGACAGCGCGAGATAGCAAGGATCGTTCCCTTCCGACGACACGCGGTCGATGAAACTCAGCGCGCCCGTCTTCGCGTCGAAGCGGAATGCGCTGACACCGCCGCGCGTCGTCGCCGGCCCGTCGTCGCCGGGCAGTTCGTTGACCGCGTAGACGGTGCGACCGTCGCGGCTCGGCAACAGGTACGACGGATTCACGGTCTTCGCCGACGACACGGGCGCGACGCTGCCGGTTTTCGTATCGAAGCGGTAAACATAGATGCCGTCGCTGCCGCCTCCCGTATAGGTGCCGACGAGCAGGTTGTAGACGCCGTCGGCCGGGGCGGGCGATTGCTGCGCAAATGCATGGGTCGCGGAAAGGGAAAGCACGAGCGCGAAACCTTTCATCCAGTGAGCGAGCCTAAGCGGGAACCCTCGTGTCGAAGCGCGTGCGTCATGCTCGCGTAAACGGTTGGGCATTGAATCCTCCTTGCATCGAGTCGCTTCAAGTGTTGAGATAGGACGAAACGCCGGCCGTTCATGCGCTCCGCCGCCCGGCCGAGTATACGGGGCGCGGTGCCAGCGCGTGAAGCCTTGGCCGCCGCCGTCCGCATTGTGAACTCGAATACCCAAGGATCGCCTGCCCATGCCTGCCCTGATCGAAGACTACGCCCTCGTCGGCGACGGCCACACCGCCGCGCTGATCGCTAAAGACGGCTCCGTCGACTGGCTGTGCTGGCCCCGCTTCGATTCGGGCGCCTGCTTCGCGGCGCTTCTCGGCACCCCCGAGCACGGCCGCTGGCTGCTCGCACCGGCCGCCGACGCCGCGATCACGCACACGACGCGCCGCTACCGCGGCGACACGCTGATTCTCGAAACCGACTACGAAAGCGCCGACGGCGCCGTCACCGTGGTCGACTTCATGCCGCCCGGCAACGGCTGGTCCGAGCTGGTGCGGATCGTCGTCGGCCGCCACGGCACGATGAAGATGCGCATGGAGCTCGTGTTGCGCTTCGACTACGGATTCTCGATCCCGTGGGTCACGCAGCTGACCCGCGAGGACGGCATGAAGGCGATCGCGGGCCCCGACACCGTCGTGCTGCGCACGCCGGTGCCGCTCACCGGCAAGAATCTCCACACGCTCGCGGAATTCACGGTGAGCGCCGACGAGCGCGTGCCGTTCTCGCTCAGCTACGCGGCCTCGCACCTGCGGCTGCCGCCCGCGCGCGATCCGCTGTCGATGCTCGCGCGCACCGAGAACTACTGGCTCGAATGGTCGGGCCGCTGTCAGGTGCAGGGCCGCTACGCGGCCGCCGTGCGCCGCTCGCTGATCACGCTGAAGGCGCTCGCATACGAGCCGACCGGCGGCATCGTCGCGGCGCCGACCACGTCGCTGCCCGAGAAGATCGGCGGCAACCGCAACTGGGACTACCGCTACTGCTGGCTGCGCGACGCGACGATCACGCTGCTCGCGCTGATGCGCGGCGGCTACTACGACGAGGCGCGCGCGTGGCGCACGTGGCTCGGCCGCGTGATGGCCGGCTCGCCCGAACAGATCCAGATCATGTACGGGATCGCCGGCGAACGCCGGCTGCCGGAAATGGAGCTCGACTGGCTGCCCGGCTACCAGGACTCGAAGCCGGTGCGCATCGGCAACGGCGCCGCGAACCAGCTCCAGCTCGACGTGTTCGGCGAGGTGATGGCCGCGCTGCACCTCGCCCGGGTGGGCGGCCTGCAGGCCGACGACACGGTCTGGTCCGTGCAATGTGCGCTCCTCGACCATCTCGAGAAGATCTGGCAGGAACCCGACGAAGGGATCTGGGAAACGCGCGGCGGCCGCCGCCATTTCACGTTCTCGAAGGTGATGGCGTGGGTCGCGTTCGACCGCGCGATCAAGTCGGCGGAGATGTTCCGGCTGCCCGGCTCGCTCGATCGCTGGCGCGCGCTGCGCGACCAGATCCATGCCGACGTGTGCAACAACGCATGGCATGAAAGCAAACAGGCGTTTGCGCAGAGCTACGGCAGCGACGAGCTCGACGCCAGCGTGCTGCTGATGCCGCTGCTCGGCTTCCTGCCGCCGGAAGATCCGCGCATCGTCGGCACGGTCGAGGCGATCGAGCGGGAATTGCTGCACGACGGGCTCGTGATGCGCTACCGCACGACCGACTACGACGACGGCCTGCCGCCCGGCGAAGGCACGTTTCTCGCGTGCAGCTTCTGGCTGGTCGACAACTATGCGCTGCTGGGCCGGATCGACGACGCGCATCGCCTGTTCAGCCGGCTGCTCGCGCTGTCGAACGACCTCGGGCTGCTCGCGGAGGAGTACGACCCGGTGGCCGGGCGGCTCGTCGGCAACTTCCCGCAAGCGTTCTCGCACGTGGCGCTCGTGCATACCGCGATGAACCTGATGCACCACGAGGACGCGATGGCGCGCGCAGCCGGCCAGCCCGCGCCGGCCGTGGCGACGGGGCGTTGAACGGGGGCGCGAGCGGCTTGGTCAGAGATCGTCAAATCGCAAAACTTTGATGAAAAATCGGGGAAATGTTGCATTGCACCACCCATCGTTGTCCGATATGATCGACGCGATTGTCCGGCTGCAGTGCAACATGGCCGGTCGCTGACCCACACGGCACGCCGCGACGCCCCACGCCGCCCTTGCGCACCGTCCCCCACGCGGGAGTAGTCTGCATGCTTTACCAACTGCACGAATTCCAGCGCGCCATGCTGAGCCCGCTGACGGCCTGGGCCCAGGCCGCTTCCAAATCGTTCGCCAATCCGTCCAGCCCGTTCTCGCTGATGCCGGGCGCGACGCGGATGGCCGCCGCGTACGAGCTGATGTACCGGCTCGGCAAGGATTACGAGAAGCCCGAATTCAACATTCATCAGATCGTCAAGGACGGCCACAACATCCCGATCGTCGAGCAGACGATCGTCGAGAAGCCGTTCTGCCGGCTGCTGCGCTTCAAGCGCTATTCGGACGACGCCGACGCCGTCACGCAACTGAAGGACGAACCGGTCGTGCTGGTCTGCGCGCCGCTGTCGGGCCACCACTCGACGCTGCTGCGCGACACCGTGCGCACGCTGCTGCAGGATCACAAGGTCTACATCACCGACTGGATCGACGCGCGGATGGTGCCGGTCGAGACCGGCCCGTTCCACCTGCACGACTACATCGCGTACATCCAGGAGTTCATCCGTCACATCGGCGCGCGCAACCTGCACGTGATCTCGGTGTGCCAGCCGACGGTGCCGGTGCTCGCGGCGATCTCGCTGATGGCGAGCCGCGGCGAGGACACGCCGCTCACGATGACGATGATGGGCGGCCCGATCGACGCGCGCCGCAGCCCGACGTCGGTGAATTCGCTCGCCACGCAGCACTCGACCGCGTGGTTCGAGAACAACGTGATCCACACGGTGCCGGCGAACTATCCGGGCGAAGGCCGCCAGGTGTATCCGGGCTTCCTGCAGCACACGGGCTTCGTCGCGATGAACCCGGAACGGCACGCGCAATCGCACTGGGATTTCTACCAGAGCCTGCTGCGCGGCGACGAGGACGACGCCGAAGCGCATCGCCGCTTCTATGACGAATACAACGCGGTGCTCGACATGGCCGCCGAGTATTACCTCGAGACGATCCGCGTCGTGTTCCAGGAATTCCGCCTGGCCGAAGGCACGTGGGATGTCGAAGGCGAGCGCGTGCGTCCGCAGGACATCCGGCATACCGCGCTGATGACGATCGAGGGCGAACTCGACGACATCTCGGGCAGCGGCCAGACGCACGTCGCGCACGAGCTGTGCACGGGCATCCCGCAGGACCAGCGCCGCAGCCTGACCGCCGAGAAGTGCGGTCACTACGGGATTTTCTCGGGCCGCCGCTGGCGAACGATCATCTATCCGCAGCTGCGCGATTTCATCCGCGAGCATGCACCGGAGCCGAAGCACGGTGCGACGAAGGATGCCCCGGAAGCGCGGGCCGCCAAGACGCTCTCCGCCGTGCCGGCAGGCGACGCACCGGCCGAAACGACGCGCGCCACGGCAGCGAAGCGCACGCGCGCGAAGACGCCGGCGAAGGCCGCCGCACCGGCTCCCGTCAAGGCTGCTCCGGCCGCGAAACGCGCCGCCGCCGGCAGCCCGCGCGCAAAGGCCGTGCGCACGCGCAAGGCCGCCTGACGCACAGCGTTCCGACGAAAAAACGCCGCCGTTGCCTGCGCACGGCGGCGTTTTTGCATCCGGCGGCCGCTTCGGCGCGGTCAGCGCATCAGCGCCGCAGCAGATACGCGAGCAGCACTTCGGTGTTCATCCTGACCATCTCCGCGCGCTCGTCGGCGTCGGTGAAGTCGCGGCCGAGCGTCGCGGCGAGCGTGAAGCGGTTCGACACGATGTAGTAGCCGAGCCCCGACAGCGTCACGTAGAAGCGCAGCGGATCGACGTCGGTGCGGAACAACCCGGCCTTCTGGCCGCGCGTCAGCACGTTGCCGAGCTTCGCGACGATCGGCGACATCATCTCGCGGATCCGCGTCGACTTGTGCAGGTAGCGCGCTTCGTGCAGGTTCTCGTTGTTGATGAGCCTGAGCAGTTCCGGATGGTCGCGGTAGTAGTCCCAAACGAAATGCGCGAGCCGCGTGACGGCTTCGACCGGCGCGACGCCGTCGAGATCGAGCTCCCGCTCGGCCTCGGTCAGCGCGGAGAACGCGTGTTCGAGCACGGCCGTGAACAACTGCTCCTTGCTGCCGAAATAGTAATAGAGCATGCGCTCGTTGGTTTCGGCCCGGCGCGCGATCTGATCGACGCGCGCGCCGAACAGCCCTCCACTCGCGAACTCTTCGGCTGCCGCCATCAGGATGCGGCGGCGCGTACCTTCAGGATCTCTTTTGATTTTTGGCTGATTCATGGTGGCGTTTTGCTATGTGAGCCGCGTGATCCGGACCGGCACCCCCACCGCCTCGGCGCCGGCGCACCCTGGAACGAGCGCGCCGCGGGCGGCCGCCCTCCTGCTGAGCCCCTGCAAAAAAGCGGTTCGATTATGCGCACAGACGGCGTCCAGCGCAATGCGGGAAATCGGCGATAATCGAGCTTTGGCAAACCTTTCCGGCCGCGCCTCACGCGGCCGAGAGCCATTCGGCGCCGCAGCGCCCGTTGTCACCGTGACCGATTCCAGAACACTCGCAGATCGCATCGAAGATCTGCTTCCCCAGACGCAATGCACGAAGTGCGGCTATAACGGCTGCCGCCCGTACGCCGAGGCGATCGCCGCCGGCGACGCGAACTACAACCAGTGCCCGCCCGGCGGCGCCGAAGGCATCGCGCGCCTGTCGAGCCTGCTCGGCAAACCGGTGATTCCGCTGAACCCCGTCAACGGCAGCGAGCATCCGCGCGCGGTCGCCTTCATCGACGAAAGCCTGTGCATCGGCTGCACGCTGTGCATGCAGGCGTGCCCGGTCGACGCGATCGTCGGCGCGCCGAAGCAGATGCACACGATCATCGAGTCGCAGTGCACCGGTTGCGACCTGTGCGTGCCGCCCTGCCCGGTCGACTGTATCGCGATGCTGCCGGTGACCGGCGAACGCACCGGCTGGGATGCGTGGTCGCAGGAACAGGCCGATGCCGCACGCGAGCACCATGACCTGCGGCTCGCGCGCCAGCGCCGCGAACGCGAGGCCGCCGAAGCGCGCGCGGCCGCCCGCCGCGCGGCCAGTGCCGCGAAGCCGGCTGCGGCACAAGCGGAAACCCAATCCGCCGCACCGGCCGCGGACGACGCCGAAGCGAAGAAGCGCGCGATCATCGCCGCCGCGCTCGAACGGGCGCGCAAGAAGAAGGAAGAGCTGTCCGGGCAAGGCGCCGGACCGAAGAACACCGAAGGCGTGAGCGCGGCCGTCCAGGCGCAGATCGACGCGGCCGAGGCGCGCCGCAAGCGGCTCGCCGAACAACAGGCCCGGCGCGACGCCGAAGCCGCGGCCGCGAGCGGCAACGACGACGAGAACGACGCAGGCAACGACGGCCCGGGCGGGCCGTCCGCACCGCCCGACCAGAACGCTCCATGAACGCCAGCAAACGACGCGCGATCTACGAAACGCTGCAGAGCCTCAATCCGCATCCGACCACCGAGCTCGAATACTCGACGCCGTTCGAGTTGCTGATCGCCGTGATGCTGTCCGCGCAGGCGACCGACGTATCGGTCAACAAGGCGATGCGGAAGATGTTTCCGGTCGCGAACACCCCGCGACAAATCGTCGCACTCGGCGAAGAAGGCGTCACCGAGTACATCAAGACGATCGGCCTGTACCGGACCAAGGCGAAAAATGTGGTCGCGACGTGCCGGATCCTGCTGGACCGCTACGACGGCGAGGTGCCGGCCGATCGCGAAGCGCTCGAAGGGCTGCCGGGCGTCGGCCGCAAGACCGCGAACGTCGTGCTGAACACCGCGTTCGGCCAGCCGACGATCGCGGTCGACACGCATATCTTCCGCGTCGCGAACCGCACCGGCCTCGCGCCGGGCAAGGACGTGCGCGCCGTCGAGTCCGCGCTCGAGAAGTTCACGCCGAAGGAATTCCTGCAGGACGCGCATCACTGGCTGATCCTGCACGGGCGCTACGTGTGCAAGGCCCGCAAGCCCGAATGCTGGCACTGCGCGATCGAGCCGCTGTGCGAATTCCGGCCGAAGACGCCGCCGCCCAACGAGTGACGCGCCACCGCTGACGTGCCGCAAGCCGCCCGGCGCCGGGCGGCCGGGCGCACGATGCGCGCCGCGCCGGCCGTAGGCCGTCGGCCGGCCGTCCAACCGCAGCCGCAACCGCGATAGCGCGTCGCCACCCGCGCCATCGCCCCGCTTTCCCCGTCCGGACTACGCGTTGGACGTCGCCGTCGCGTCGTCTGCCGCCGCGCCGCCCGCACGCACCAGCGCCAGCACGGCAGCCAGAATCGCCACGCCGCCCGCCCACTGCAGCGGCGACAGCGCTTCGCCGAACAGCAGCGCCGCAAGCGCGACCGTCACGACCGGTTCGAGCGTCGACAGCATCGACGTGCGCGCGGCCCCAAGCCGTTCGAGCCCGGCAAAGAACGCGAGCATCGCCGCGACCGTCGACACGAGCGCGATCGCGAGCATCGACGCCCAGCCGCCGGCCGTCGCGGGCCAGCGCGGCGGCGCGCCGAACGCGGCGGTCCGCACCACGGCGATCGCCACGAGCGTCGCGGTTGCCGACAGGCAGATGATCGCGGTGGTCGCGAGCGGATCGACGCCGCGCGTGGCCTTCGTCCCGCCGACGATGTACAGCGAATAGATCACCGCGGCGGCCAGCGCGAGCGCAATCCCGAGCGGCTCGCCATGCCCGCCGCCGACCATCAGCGCCGAACCCGCGACGCACAGCACGAGTGCAACGGCCTTCGCGCGCGTGAGGCGCTCGCCGAGCCACCATGCGGCCAGCAGCGTGACGAAGGCCGGATACAGGTAAAGCAACAGCGCGACGAGGCTCGCCTGCGCGTGCTGCAGCGCGCTGAAATAGCAGAACGACTGCCCGACGTAGCCGAGCGCGCCCATCGCCACGAGCGGCACGAGCGCACGCCCGCGCGGCCATGCGACGCGGCGATGCCGAGCGATCGCGGCGAGCACCGCGCCGCCGATCGCGAAGCGCACGATCAGCAGCCCGAGCACGTCGACGCCGGCCGCGTATGCGTAGCGGCCGAAGATCGCCATCGCGCCGAATGCGGCGGCGGACAGCGCGACATAGAGCGTGCCCTGCAGGGCGGCGGACGACGGGCGGGCGGTGTCGGTCATGATGGAATCGGGACGATCGGCGTGGCGCCGGAAATCGTCGGAGTTTAACGGTGCGGCGGCGGCGAGCCTAGCCCGCGCTTACCCGTTCCCGGGCGCTGGCCGGGCACTGTGGAAACCGGCCGGCACGGCGTACCGGAGCGGCCCGCGGGCGACCGGCACTGCCACCCCGCACCCGCCCGCCGCCAGCGCCGTCCGCCGACCCGGCGTACAATGCGCGACGCGGCATCACGCCGTCCGAATCACGACGTTTCCCCACCATGTTCAATCCAAGCCGCGACGAAGTGCGTCGCTTTTTCACCGAGACCTGGCGCAAGCAGCGCGCCGGCGAGATCCTGACGCCGCTGGAAGCGATGGCAGCCGACTGGATCGTCGAGCATCCCGAATACCACGACGAACTCGCCGACGCCAATGGCGCGACCGCGCGCGAGTACACGCCCGAGGAAGGCCGCACGAACCCGTTCCTGCACCTGTCGATGCACCTCGCGATCAGCGAGCAGCTGTCGATCGACCAGCCGCCCGGCATCCGCGCCGCGCACGACAAGCTGGCGGCCAAGCTCGACTCGACCCACGACGCGCAGCACGTGATCATGGAATGCCTCGGCGAGACGATCTGGGAAGCGCAGCGCACCAGCACGCCGCCCGATACCGACGCGTACCTGCAGCGCATCCTGCGTCGCGCATCGCGCGACTGAGTGCCGCAGCGCCGGCGCGCGGACAAAAAAATACCCCGCCGAGGCGGGGTATTTTACTGCGCGAGCCCGTCGGGCCCGGCGCGCTTACTTCTTGAACACGAGGTCGGTTTCTTTCAGCGACTCGATGTAGGCCGCGATGTCCTTCATGTCGCTGACCGACAGGCTCTGCACCTGCGCCTGCATGATCGCGTTGTTGCGACCGAGCAGCGGATTCGTCAGGCCCATCTGGTACTGGCGCATCGCCCATACGAGGTAGTCGGCGTGCTGGCCGGCGAGGCGCGGATATTCGGCGTTGATCGGCTTGTTCATCTGCGCGCCGTGGCAGGCGGCGCAGTTGTGCGATTCGACCAGTTCCTTGCCCTTCGTGATGTCCGCCGCATGTGCGGTACCGATCGCGAGGCCGGCCGCCAGTGCAACCGCCGCCGTCTTGAATGCGTTGTTCATGAATGCTCCTGTCCCGCCGGTAAGAATCGGCGGCGCGCGCTTTACTTGTAGGGATTGTCCTTCGTGTCGGCCTTCTGGACGGCGTAGTACGCCGCCAGATCCGCGATGTCCTGGTCCGTCAGCGAACCGGCGATCGCATTCATCGACGGGAAGTGACGATCCTTCTTGCGATAGGCCTTCAGCGCGTTCTCGAGGTATTGCTGGTTCTGGCCGCCGAGGACAGGCACCCGGTAGACCTCCGGATACGCCGCGCGGTAGTCCTGGATGCCGTGGCAACCGATGCACATGGCGGCCTTGCTCGCCCCGTCCTTCGGGTTGCCGACCACACCGGCCGCCTGCGCGCTGCCCGCGAGCGCCACGAGCGCTGCGACAACGACGTGTTTGCCGACGAATTTGTTCATAGCTCTTGTAACCTAGCTTGAGGGGAAACTGGCGCCGAAGCGGCAACGGCCCGCGCCGTTATGCTTGTCAGGTCGCCACGCAGGCCAAAAAAAACGGCCAGATTGTACCGCGTCGGCGGGGAACCCGTCCACAAGGCGCCCCGGTTCTCCCCGCCACAGCCCCGCAACGATACGCGGGCGCGGCCCAACCGGACAGCCCTTCTGACTTATACTGGGTTTTTTCCCCCGATTGAGAAGAGCGCCGCCATGCGTTTCGAAGGGTCCTCGCACTACGTCGCCACCGACGATCTGAAGCTCGCGGTCAATGCCGCGCTGACGCTGCAACGCCCGCTGCTGATCAAGGGCGAGCCCGGCACCGGCAAGACCATGCTCGCCGAGGAAGTGGCCGCCGCGCTCGACATGCCGCTGCTGCAGTGGCACATCAAGTCGACCACGAAAGCGCAGCAGGGCCTGTACGAATACGACGCCGTATCGCGGCTGCGCGATTCGCAGCTCGGCGACGAGCGCGTGAAGGACATCTCGAACTACATCGTCAAGGGCGTGCTGTGGCAGGCGTTCGATGCCGAGCACCCGAGCGTGCTGCTGATCGACGAGATCGACAAGGCCGACATCGAATTCCCGAACGACCTGTTGCGCGAGCTCGACCGGATGGAGTTCCACGTGTACGAAACACGGGAAACGGTCCGCGCGAAGCACCGCCCGCTCGTCATCATCACGTCGAATAACGAGAAGGAGCTGCCCGACGCGTTCTTGCGCCGCTGCTTCTTCCACTACATCCAGTTTCCCGACCCGGCGACGATGCAGAAGATCGTCGCGGTCCATTTCCCGGACATCCGCGAGGAACTGCTGCGCGCGGCGCTCGAGAGCTTCTTCGAATTGCGCGGCGTGTCGGGCCTGAAGAAGAAGCCGTCGACGTCCGAGCTGCTCGACTGGCTGAAGCTGCTGCTCGCCGAGAACATCCCGGCCGACCAGCTGCGCGGCGTGGATGCGAAGCAGATCGTGCCGCCGCTCGCGGGCGCGCTGCTGAAGAACGAGCAGGACCTGAGCCTGCTCGAACGGCTCGTCTACATGAACCGGCACAACCGGTAATCCTCCCTCACCCGCGAAGGCCCGGCCATGCTGCTCAATTTCTTTTACGCGCTGCGCGCAGCCAAGCTGCCCGTCTCGGTGAAGGAATACCTGACGCTGCTCGAATCGCTGAAGGCCGGCCTGATCTCGCCGTCGATCGACGCGTTCTACTTCCTCGCGCGGATGACGCTCGTCAAGGACGAGCAGTACTTCGACAAGTTCGACCAGGCGTTCGGCGCGTATTTCCACGGCGTGTCCGCGCTGCCGTCCGAAGCATTCGACATTCCGCTCGACTGGCTCGAGAAGCGCCTCGAGCGCGAGCTGTCACCCGAGGAAAAGGCGCAGATCGAGGCGATGGGCGGGCTCGACAAGCTGATGGAGCGCCTGAAGGCACTGCTCGACGAGCAGAAGGAGCGCCACGAAGGCGGCAACAAGTGGATCGGCACCGGCGGCACGTCGCCGTTCGGGCACGGCGGCTACAACCCGGAAGGCGTGCGCATCGGCGGCCCGTCGAATGGCAACCGCACCGCGGTGAAGGTGTGGGAGGCGCGCGCGTATCGCGACTACGACGATTCGGTCGAGATCGGCACGCGCAACATCAAGGTCGCGCTGCGGCGGCTGCGCCGCTTCGCCCGCGAAGGCGCCGCCGAGGAGCTCGACCTGCCCGGCACGATCCGCAGCACCGCTGCCAACGCGGGCTGGCTCGACCTGCGCATGGTGCCCGAGCGCCACAACAACGTGAAGGTGCTGATGCTGCTCGACGTCGGCGGCTCGATGGATGATCACATCAAGCGCACCGAAGAGCTGTTCTCCGCCGCGAAGGCCGAGTTCAAGCACCTCGAATTCTTCTACTTCCACAACTGCGTGTACGACCACCTGTGGAAGAACAACCGCCGCCGTCACTCGGAGCGCACCGCGACGTGGGACGTGCTGCACAAGTTCACGCCCGACTACAAGCTGATCTTCGTCGGCGATGCCACGATGAGCCCGTACGAAGTGCTGCAGCCCGGCGGCTCGGTCGAATACAACAACCCGGAAGCTGGCGCCGTATGGCTGCGCCGCCTCGCCGACCAGTTCCCCCATCATGCGTGGCTGAATCCCGAGCCCGAGCGGCTATGGGAATACCGGCAATCGGTCGCGGTGATCCGCGACCTGCTCGGCCATCGCATGTATCCACTCACGCTCGCGGGCCTCGAAACCGCGATGCGCGCACTCAGCAAGTAACGACACCCACCACGCACGAAGGCCGCGTCCGAGCGGCCTCCCCCCCGGAGATAGCATGAACCCCTCGCCCACCGCGAGCGCCAGCCGCGCCGGCGGCCGCCGCTTTTTCGCCGATACCTCCGTGTCGGCACTCGTCGCCGGCTTCGTCGCGATGATGACGGGCTACACGAGCTCGCTCGTGCTGATGTTCCAGGCCGGCCGCGCCGCCCACCTCACCGATGCGCAGATCTCGTCGTGGATCTGGGCGCTGTCGATCGGCATGGCGCTGACGACGATCGGCCTGTCGCTGCGCTTTCGCGCGCCCGTCGTCGTCGCATGGTCGACGCCCGGCGCCGCGCTGCTGATCGCATCGCTGCCCGGCGTGCCGTACCCCGAGGCGATCGGCGCGTTCGTCGTCTGCGCGGTGCTGCTGACGGCCGTCGGCGTGAGCGGGCTGTTCGACACGCTGATGCGCAAGATTCCGGCCGGCATCGCCGCCGCCCTGCTCGCGGGCATCCTGTTCGAGATCGGCATCGAGATCTTCCGCGCCGCGCAGTTCCAGACGGCGCTCGTGCTCGCGATGTTCTTCACGTACCTGATCATCAAGCGGCTCGCGCCGCGCTATGCGATCGTCACGACGCTGATCGTCGGCACGGCGGCGGCCGGCGGTCTCGGCCTGCTCGACTTCAGCGGCTTTCACATCGCGTTCGCGAAACCCGTGTTCACGATGCCCGCGTTCTCGATCGCGTCGATCGTCAGCATCGGCATCCCGCTGTTCGTCGTCGCGATGGCGTCCCAGAACGTGCCGGGCATCGCGGTGCTGCGCGCGGACGGCTATCGGACCCCGTCGTCGCCGCTGATCGCGACCACCGGCCTCGCGTCGCTGCTGCTCGCGCCGTTCGGCTCGCACGGCGTCAACCTCGCGGCGATCACGGCCGCGATCTGCACGGGCCCGGAAGCGCACGAGGATCGCGAGAAGCGCTACACGGCCGCCGTGTGGTGCGGCACGTTCTACCTGGTCGCGGGGATCTTCGGCGCGACGATCGCCGCGCTGTTCGCGGCGCTGCCGAAAGCGCTCGTCGTGTCGGTCGCCGCACTCGCGCTGTTCGGCTCGATCATGAGCGGCCTCGCGAACGCAATGCAGGACGTGAAGCAGCGCGAAGCAGCACTCGTCACGTTCATGGTCACCGCGTCGGGCCTGACGCTGCTGTCGATCGGCCCGGCATTCTGGGGGCTCGTGGCGGGGATCGTCACGCAGGTGATCCTGAACGCGCGCCGCCCCGCGTGACGCGGCACGGCGGCCGCCGCTGCGTCCATCGGACACGCCAGAACGTGCCCGACACGAATCGGGCCTAGAATAGCGGATCGGAGGCGGTGCCCGGCGCCGCCTCGCTTCGCCGCCGCGTTCGCGCGGCCCGTGAGAACCCGGCGCCTTGCGCCCTTCTTCCGAATCGCCATGACTACCGCACTCGACCAGCTGAAGCAGTACACGACCGTCGTCGCCGACACGGGCGATTTCCAGCAGCTTGCGCAATACCAGCCGCAGGACGCGACCACGAATCCGTCGCTGATCCTGAAGGCCGTCCAGAAGGATGCGTACAAGCCGATCCTCGAGAAAACCGTCCGCGATCATCGCAACGAAAGCACCGATTTCATCATCGACCGCCTGCTGATCGCATTCGGCACCGAGATCCTGAAGCTGATCCCGGGCCGCGTGTCGACCGAGGTCGACGCGCGCCTGTCGTTCGACACGCAGCGCTCGATCGACAAGGGCCGCGAACTCATCAAGCTGTACGAAGCAGCCGGTATCGGCCGCGAGCGCATCCTGATCAAGCTCGCCTCCACGTGGGAAGGCATCCGCGCGGCCGAAGTGCTGCAGAAGGAAGGGATCAAGTGCAACATGACCCTGCTTTTCTCGCTCGTGCAGGCCGCCGCATGCGCGGAAGCCGGCGCACAGCTGATCTCGCCGTTCGTCGGCCGCATCTACGACTGGTACAAGAAGCAGGCCGGCGCCGAGTGGAATGAAGAGAAGGACGGTGGCGCGAACGATCCGGGCGTGCAGTCGGTGCGCCGCATCTACACGTACTACAAGACGTTCGGCTACACGACCGAAGTGATGGGCGCGAGCTTCCGCACGACCAGCCAGATCACCGAACTCGCCGGCTGCGACCTGCTGACGATCAGTCCCGATTTGCTGCAGAAGCTGCAGGACAGCAACGAGACCGTCACGCGCAAGCTGTCGCCGGAAGCGCTGCAGGACAAGCCCGCTTCGCGCGTCGCGATCGACGAGGCCGCGTTCCGCTTCCAGCTGAACGACGACGCGATGGCAACCGAAAAGCTCGCCGAAGGCATCCGCGTATTCGCCGCCGATGCGGTGAAGCTCGAGAAGCTGATCGACTCGCTGCGCTGAGCCGCTGAGCCGCTGAGCCACGACAAGCGTCAGCGGCTGTCAGCAACACTGGCAACAGCCGTCAGCACGCACGCCGCACACGGCCGCGAACGTCATGTTCGCGGCCGTTTTTTATTTTCATTCCATCGTCAAGCACGCGCACTACAATCCACGTCACGGGTGCGTCGGCCGCTTCCCGACGCGCCCTTTCCCAGTCAGTCTTGCTCGACGCCGAACCCGCGCGGATGCGCAGGGCGGCGCCCTCAATACAGGAGACAACGATGCAAGTCCAACCGTACCTGACGTTCTACGGTCGCGCCGACGAAGCCCTTCAGTTCTACGAAAAGGCGCTCGGTGCGAAGACGATGTTCAAGATGCACTTCAAGGACGCGCCGCCGAATCCCGACTACACGATTACGCCGGAGATGGCCGACAAGGTGATGCACGCGAGCTTCACGATCGGCGACTCGATGATCATGTGCTCGGATGGCGACTGCAGCCAGCCCGGCGGCGGCATGCACGCCGGCTATTCGCTGTCGCTGAACCCGGCGACGGTCGAGGAAGGCCAGAAGCTGTTCAATGCGCTCGCCGACGGCGGCGAAGTGACGATGCCGTTCGGCAAGACGTTCTGGGCGCTCGGCTTCGGGATGGCGAAGGATCGTTTCGGCGTGCACTGGATGGTCAACGTCGAGGATCTCTCGCAGCGCGAGAGCCTCGCGGAGCGCGCGCAGGGATAACACGAAAGACAAAGCCCGCCACCTTGCCGGTGGCGGGCTTTTTCATTGCGTGGCCGTGCAGGCAGCGTCAGCCTTCCACCACGTCGAGATAGTCCTCCGGCCGCGTGCGATCCTCCGCATGCGCGATGCCCATCACGCGCACCAGCACGCTCACCACCACCGCCACCACCAGGTTCACGACCAGCGACCACACGGCCGCATAGCCGGGAATCGCGAGGCCGAACAGGTGGATCGTGAAGATCGAGCTGGCCAGCTTCAGCGAGATCGCCATCCACGTGCCGCACACGATGCCGGCCGCCCAGCCGGCCAGCAGGCCGCGATGGTCGAGCACGCGCGTGTACAGGCCGAGCACGATCGCGGGCAGCGTCTGGATGATCCAGATCCCGCCGAGCAGCTGCAGCTGGATCGCATAGGTCAGCGGCAGCCCGAGGATGAACGCGACCGCACCGACCTTCACGATCAGCGATACGAGCTTCGCGACGTGCGTTTCCTGATCGTGCGACATGTTGCGGTTCACGAACTCGCGGTGAATGTTGCGCGTGTACAGGTTCGCGGCCGCGATCGACATGATGGCCGCCGGCACCAGCGCGCCGATGCCGATCGCCGCGAACGCGACGCCGACGAACCACGACGGGAAATACTGGAGGAACAGCGCGGGCACCGCGAAGTTCGGGCCGAACGCCTTGAAGTACGGCGCGTACTGCGGCATGTCCTTCACGCCCGACGCGAGCGCCATGTAGCCGAGCAGCGCGAGCAGGCCGAGCACGAACGAATACGCGGGCAGCATCGCCATGTTGCGGCGGATCGAGTTGCCGGACGACGACGACAGGATCGCCGTCACCGAGTGCGGATACAGGAACAGCGCGAGCGCGGAGCCGATCGCGAGCGTCGCGTACGCGCTGTAGCCGTTCAGGCTCATCGCGTCGGGCGCCTTCAGCAGCAGCTTCGCAGGCGGCACGCTCGCGAAGATGTGCCCGAAGCCGCCGAGCTTCGCGGGAATCACGATGACCGCCGCGGCGATCGTGATGTAGATCAGGATGTCCTTGACGATCGCGATCATCGCAGGCGCGCGCAGGCCCGACGTGTACGTGTACGCGGCGAGGATCGCGAACGCGATGATGAGCGGCAGGTCGCCGACGAAGCCGGTCGTGTCGAAGCCGAGCGCGCCTATCACCACCTCGATGCCGACGAGCTGCAGCGCGATGTACGGCATCGTCGCGACGATGCCCGTCACCGCGATCGCCAGCGCGAGCATCCGGCTGCCGTAGCGTGCGTTGACGAAGTCGGCGGCCGTCACGTAGCCGTGCCGCTTCGCGATGCTCCACAGCTTCGGAAATACGACGAACGCGAACGGATAGATCAGGATCGTGTACGGCAACGCGAAAAAGCCCATCGCGCCGGCGCCGAACACGAGCGCGGGCACCGCAACGAACGTGTAGGCGGTGTAGAGGTCGCCGCCGAGCAGGAACCACGTGACGATCGTGCCGAAGCGGCGGCCGCCGAGGCCCCATTCGTCGAGATGGGCGAGATCGCCGCGCCGCCAGTTCGCGGCCAGGAAACCGATGATCGTGACGCCGATGAACAGCAGGACGAAGACGAAGGTTGCGCCGAGATTCATCGCGCACCTCCCTGCGGGCCGCTCGCCTTCCACGCGTTCTTGGTCTTGAAGTACACGAACGCGGTGATCACCGCGCTAATGAAGACCCAAAGCAGCTGGTACCAGTAGAAAAACGGAAAACCCAGCCATTGCGGTTCGATCTTGCTGTACGACGGTACCCAGACCATCGCAATCAGCGGCAGTACCAGCAGCCAGAGCCAGCGCTTCGCGGCCCGGTTGGCGTCGGCATCGTGAGCCATGACGTCTCCTCATCTTTCCCGGTTATCGATCTTGTTGAGCGGGTACGGCGCCGAGAGGAGCGCAAAACGGGTAGGCTGCGGCTCCCCTGGCTTCGCGCCAGTATAGGAGCCGCGGGCACGCGGTCAAGCAGGGGCGAACCCGAGGTGATCCGCCCCTTGTCGCGTGGTTGCACCGGCATGCCACCGGTGCATGAAGCGTCAGATCGCGAACGAGGTGTCGCGTGCGCCGGTCGTTTCTTTCAAGGCTTTCACCCACTTGCGCGCGGGCAGCTTCAGCGTGTCCTCGATCAGCTTCGCGCGTTCGTCGAGCTGCGCGAACGACACGTCGAGCGCGGGGCCCGAGAACGCGATCGCGATCCGGTTGCCGTCATGCACTTCCGGCAGCGCGATCACGCGGTGATCGAACGCCGCGTTCAGGTGCTTCATGTTGCGCACGAAGCTCGGATGATCGCCGAACAGGTTGATCGTCGCGATGCCCGCGTCGGCGAGGCAGCCGCGCACCGCGCGGTAGAACGCGACGCTGTCGAGCACGGGGCCGCGCGCGGTCGCGTCGTACAGGTCGATCTGGATCGCGCCCGTCGTGCCGCGGTTGGCAGGGTCGTTGACGAAATCCCACGCGTCGGCTTCATGCACGGCGAGACGTGCATCGTCGGGCGGCAGCGCGAACATCGTGCGCGCGGCGACGATCACGGCCGGGTTCAGCTCGACGGCCTCGACCTTCGCGTGCGACAGGAAGCGGTGCGCAAACTTGGTCAGCGCGCCGGTACCGAGCCCGAGCTGGACGATCCGCTCGGGCGTTTCGAGGAACAGCAGCCACGCCATCATCTGCTGTGCGTATTCGAGCTCGATACGCAGCGGCTTCGAGATCCGCATCGCGCCCTGTACCCACTCGGTGCCGAAGTGCAGGAAGCGCACGCCGCCCTCTTCCGAGAACGTGACGGGTGCGAAGCGCGGCTTGCGCGGCGCTTCGAGCACCGGCACGTCGTCGTGTTCGTCGATCTCCGGACGGCGCTTCACGCGCGGCGGGTGGAGTTTTTCGGAGCCGTTGTACGCGGACGGCTTGCTGCGCTTGGACGCGCGCGCCTCGGCGGACGCGCGCTTGATCAGTCGGGTCATGTGTGAATCTCGCTGGGTGAAGCTGGTTTTGGCGGACGAGAGGATAGCATTGGTGGGAGAACGGAGACCGCGACCCACGCGCGGCCTCGCGTGACGTTGAATCGCGTCGGCGCTACGCTGCATTCGCGGATCACTGGAGAACACATGACGTCGAACGAAAGGAAGATCTGGTTTCCGGCCAAACGCTACGGCTGGGGATGGGGGCTGCCCGTGGCCTGGCAAGGGTGGGTCGTGCTGCTTCTGTTCGCGATCGGGATCGTCGCGAGCGCTTGGCTCGTGCCGCCGCGCGAGTCGCCGTTCGCGTATGGCGCCTGCATCGTCGTGCTGGTCACGCTGCTCACCGCGGTGTGCTGGGTAAAGGGCGAGAAGCCGCGGTGGCGATGGGGCAGGGACGATTGAGCTTCGCTCGCCCCGCTGCTGCAAGGGCGGGCCGGGAAGAAACACCTGTCCGCCTTCCATCATCGATACGCCGTGACAGCGCTCTGTCGAACGGCTGAATTGTCTCGGGTCCCGCGCAACGCAAGAATGTGACGAATCGGCCCTGCTCGGCAGGTCACATGCGCATTCGCATTCGCCTTCGCCACGCCCGCATCCGGTACTGAACCGGCGTCACCCGTCGGTGCTGCTCGATCTGTCGACTGCTGCCCCTACCACCCCGCCCTGCCCGCTCGCGATGCCGCATTTGAGCGGCCGCACGGCGTTCGTGCGCACCGCTTGAAAATATACCCAAATAGGGATAAATTCGTCGATGGATCCATACATCAAACCGCTGTACTGGCTCGGCTCAGCGCGCAAGGATTTGAAAGCGATGCCGCAAGCCGTGCAGGACACGTTCGGCTATGCGCTGTATCTGGCGCAGACGGGACGCAAGCACGATCAGGCCAAGCCGTTGAAAGGATTCGGCTCGGCCGGCGTGCTCGAGATCGTTGAATCGGAAGACAACGGCACGTATCGCGCGGTCTATACGGTGAAGCTCGGCAGCAGCGTGTACGTGCTGCACTGTTTCCAGAAGAAGTCGTCGATCGGTATCGCAACACCGAGGCCGGACAGCGATCTCGTCCGCGAACGTCTGAAAGCGGCCGAAGCACACGCACAAGGAGTAAGGCGATGATCGAAATCGAACAGGGCAGCGGCAACGTCTACGCCGATCTCGGCATGCACGATGCCGCCGAAATGCGGGTGAAAGCGCAGCTCGCCGCGAAGATCGCGGAAATCATCAAGGCGCGCCAATGGACGCAGCAGCACGCGGCCCGGTTGCTCGGCATCACGCAGCCGAAGCTGTCGAACATGCTGCGCGGGCAGTTTCGCGGCGTCAGCGAAACGAAGATGCTCGAATGTCTGGCGAAGCTCGGACGCGACGTGCACATCGTCGTCGGGCCCGATCGTCAATCGGAAGTCGAAGGGCACATCGAAGTCGTCTTCGCAGCGTGACGGCCGCGCCTGGCCGATCGCGTCGGGAGGCCGATGGCAGATGCCGCAAGGGCCCGATCCTTCAGGAAAGGATTCCGCGCCACTGCGCGAGCTTCTGATCGAAAGACAGCATCGCATTCGCCGGGCTCGACGATGGCAGCACGAGCGTGTCGTACCCGGCCTGACCGATCACCTCGGCAAACCGCCCCGCCGTCTTCCCGTTGAAACACACTTTCTTCAGCAACGGCGCATGCTCGCGCAACGACGCGAAGTCGTTCGGCTTCGCATTGCGGATCGCGGAATCGAGACTGCCTTGCCGATGGCACGCATCGAGCACGTCCCAGATGCCGATGCCGTGCTTCAACACGTGCTCGAGCCGCGCGTCATACGCGAGCTCATGCAGCCCCGGCTCGCCGAGCACCGCACCCAACAATCGCCAGAACTGGTTGCGCGGATGCGCGTAATACTGCGCGGCATCGAGCGACGCCTCGCCCGGAAAACTGCCGAGGATCATCGTGTGCGTATTCGGCGCGACGACCGGCGGAAAGCCTTGCAGCATCACACTGCTCCGCGCGGCCCGACGGATCCCGGCCCGTCGCCGTGCGCATCGAGATGGCGCCACAGCGCCGGCAGCATGCACTCGGTGACCATCAACGGCTTGCCGTGACGCTGGAACACCGAGCGCCGCGCGGCGAACGAATGCGGCGCGCGCGCCCCGCCAAGCGCATGGGTCGCCAGCGCATACAGCGGATGGCCAGCGATCACGCGCCGGCTGACGAGCGCCGAACGCTCCACCTGCGGATCGCTGTACAACAATTCCGCCAGCGGCCGCGTGCGCAGCCGCCGCATCGCCTGCCACACGCCTTTGCTCGCCGCGAGCGGCGCGATGCTGTGCGCGGCGACGAACGGCGTGCCGTCGACCGACAGGATCACCTCGCGCACCCACATCGGTGCGCGCGGCGCACTGGCGAGCGCGTCCGGCTCGTCGAACCACGGGCAATCGACGGCCTCGCGCGTCACGCGCACATTCACACGGCCGAGCCGCGCGAGGTGCGCGGTGAGCGATCCGCCGCGCGTCAGCCAGTCGCGCTGGTCGAGCGTGCAGCCAGGCCGCGGCGTCTCGCGCCAGCCGGCCTGACCGCCGTCGAATCGCATCCGCGCGTTCACGCGGCGCGCGACAGCAGCAGCGCGTTGGTCCGCTTCACGAAGCTTGCCGGATCGTCGAGCATGCCGCCTTCGGCGAGCAGTGCCTGATCGAACAGCAGGTGGCACCAGTCGCCGAAATCGGCGCTGTCGGCGTTCAGCTGCTTCACGAGCGCGTGCTCCGGGTTGATCTCGAGGATCGGCTGCATCGCCGGCGCGTTCTGGCCGGCCGCCTTCAGCATGCGCTGCAGGTAGCCGCTCATGTCGTTGTCGTCGGCAACGAGGCACGACGGCGAATCGGTCAGGCGGAACGTGACACGCACTTCCTTCACCTTGTCGCCGAGCGCTTCCTTCATCTTCTCGACGACCGGCTTGATCGCCTCGCCCGCCTGTTCCTGCGCCTTCTTCTCTTCGTCGTTCAGCTCGCCGAGATCGAGATCGCCACGCGCCACGCTCGCGAGCGGCTTGCCGTCGAATTCGTGCAGGAACGACAGCATCCATTCGTCGACGCGATCGGTCAGCAGCAGCACCTCGACGCCCTTCTTGCGGAACACTTCCAGGTGCGGGCTGTTCTTCGCGGCCTGCCACGTATCGGCGGTCACGTAGTAGATCTTGCTCTGCTCGGGCTTCATGCGCGACACGTAATCGGCGAGCGACACGTCCTGCGCGTCGGTGTCGCCGTGCGTCGATGCGAAGCGCAGCAGCTTCGCGATGCGCTCGCGGTTCGCGTGATCCTCGCCGAGGCCTTCCTTCAGCACCTGGCCGAACGCCCCCCAGAACGTCTTGTACTTCTCCTTGCCGGCATCGTCTTCCGCGTTCGCGAGCTCTTCGAGCATCGACAGCGCGCGCTTCGTCACCCCTTCGCGGATCGCCTTCACGTCGCGGCTTTCCTGCAGGATTTCACGCGACACGTTCAGCGGCAGGTCGGCCGAGTCGACGACGCCCTTCACGAAACGCAGGTACTGCGGCAGCAGCTGCTCGGCGTCGTCCATGATGAACACGCGCTTCACGTACAGCTTCAGGCCGCCGCGGTAGTCGCGGTTCCACAGGTCGAACGGCGCGTGCGCCGGGACGAACAGCAGCTGCGTGTATTCGCTGCGACCTTCGACACGGTTATGCGTCCACGTGAGCGGATCCTGGTGATCGTGCGCGATGTGCTGATAGAACTGCGTGTACTGCTCGTCGGTGACGTCGCTCTTCGAACGCGTCCACAGCGCGCTCGCCTGGTTGACGGTCTCGTCCTCGTCCTTCAGCACCATCTCGCCCTTTTCCTGATCCCATTCTTCCTTCTGCATCAGGATCGGCAGCGCGATGTGGTCGGAATACTTCTGGATGATCGACTTAAGGCGATGCGACGACAGCAGTTCGTCCTCGCCTTCGCGCAGGTGCAGCGTGATCGTGGTGCCGCGCTGCGCGCGCTCGATCGCGTCGATCGTGAAATCGCCCTCGCCCGCGCTTTCCCAGCGCACGGCTTCGCTCGCCGGCAGGCCGGCGCGGCGCGTCTCGACGGTGATCTTGTCCGCGACGATGAAGCCCGAGTAGAAGCCGACGCCGAACTGGCCGATCAGCGCCGCATCCTTCTGCTGGTCGCCGGACAGCTTAGTGAAGAATTCCTTGGTGCCCGAACGCGCGATCGTGCCGAGGTTCGCGATCGCCTCGTCGCGGCTCATGCCGATGCCGTTGTCGTCGATCGTGATCGTGCGCGCGGCCTTGTCGTAGCCGATGCGGATGCGCAGGTTCGGATCGTTCTCGTACAGCGCGTTGTCCGCGAGCCCTTCGAAACGCAGCTTGTCGGCCGCGTCGGACGCATTCGACACCAGTTCGCGCAGGAAAATTTCCTTGTTGCTGTAGAGCGAATGGATCATCAGGTGGAGGAGTTGCTTGACCTCTGCCTGAAAGCTCATCGTTTCGTGTGCCATGGATGCTGTTTCCTCTTACTTGAACTGGAAAGGGGTGACGCCGGCGCCCGGCGCGCGATGCCGGCGGCCCCATGAAGGACGACCGCCTGGCGCCAGCGGTTTGCGCGCGTATCTGGGGACGGCGCGCGGCATTTCAAGAGCCGGCCTGCCGCGCCGCGTCACGACGCGCGCCGCACCGCCGAATCGATATAGCGCGCGAGCAGCCCGGGGAGCGCCGGATCGCCGCAATTCGCGACGTTGAAGCGCATCCACGTGGACGGCGATTGCTGCGGCGAGAACAGGCTGCCCGGCGTCAGCAGGAAGCCGGCTTCGTGCGCGACCGCCGCGAGCGCGTCCGAATCGACGCCCGTGTCGGCCCACAGGAACATCCCGGCCGCCGGCATCGTGAAGAGCCCGAGCCCCGTGCGCTCGAGCATCCGCGCGGTCTTGTCGCGCACGCCGTCGAGCCGCGCGCGCAGCCGCTCGACGTGGCGCCGGTAATGCCCTTCGGTCAGGATCTTGTACAGCACGCGCTCGTTGAGCTCGGGTGTCGTCATCCCGACCAGCATCTTCTGGTCGGTGACCGCCTTCGCGATCTCCGGCGCGCAGGCCACGTAGCCGACCCGCAGGTTCGCCGCGAGCGTCTTCGAATAGCTGCCGAGATAGATCACGCGCTTCAACTGGTCGAGGCTCGCGAGGCGCGTGGCCGGATAGCTGGGCGGGCACAGGTCGCCGTACACGTCGTCCTCGACGACGAGGAAATCGTACGCCTCCGCGAGCTTCAGGATCCGGAACGCCTGCGCGGCCGACAGCGACGTGCCGGTCGGGTTCTGCAGCACCGAATTGATCACGAGCATCTTCGGCCGCCACATCTGCACCAGGGTTTCGAGCGCGTCGAGGTCGGGGCCGTCGGGCGTGTACGGCATCCCGACCAGCTGCGCGCCCTGCGCCGCGAAACGGCCGAACATCTGGAACCACGCGGGATCGCCGACGATCACCGCATCGCCCGGCCGCATGTAGATCCGCGAGATCAGGTCGATCGCCTGCGTGATGCCGGACACCAGCACGATCTGTTCGGGCTTCGCGCCGATCTCGACTTCGGCGAGGCGCGTCTGCAGTTGCTGGCGCAGCGGCAGGAAGCCCTGCGCGGTGCCGAAGCCGAGCATCTGCGCGCCCGACTGGCGCCCGAGCGCGCGCAGCGCGCCGGTGATCAGCTCGCCGTCGAGCCAGCGGCCCGGCAGGTAGCCGAGGCCCGGGCCCTTCTCCGGGCTGACGGTGTGCAGCATGTTGCGCAGCAGCCAGACGACGTCGATCGTGTTGTGCACGGGCGCGGCCTCGGCCACACGGGCGACGCTGTCGGCCGGCTGCGGGCCGGCGGCCGTGCGCTCGCGCACGTAGAAGCCGGAGCCGCGCCGCGAGTCGAGATAACCCTGTGCGACGAGGCGCTCGTACGCCTCGACGACGGTGAAGCGCGACACGCTCTTGTCGAGCGCGAGCTTGCGGATCGACGGCATCCGCATGCCGGGCCGGAACACGCGCTCGTCGATGCGCCGTCGCGCCCACTGGACAAGCTGGTCGACGAGCGTGAGCGTGGCCGTGTCGTGCGGCGCGGGAATCTGGGCGAGTGGAACGGTGGACATGGGCGGCAGCTCCAACTGTACCGAAGGCTATCGCGCCGATTGTACCGTTACTGTGCCGGTAGCGACGATTACAGTTGACCGGAATGGCGGCCGTGCGGCCACCGTTCCGGCTCCGCCGCACCTGGCCCCGTGCCCGCCGGCCCGCATCGCGGCCGGTACGCCGGCCGGTCCGGCTACCGCCGGGCGCATCGCCTGCCCACCATGACACTTTCGCTTCCCGACCGACGTTCATGCCAGCCCGCTCCCTGACACTCGACCATCTCGTGATCGCCGCGCGCACCCTCGACGAAGGCGTCCGCCATGTCGCCGACGCCCTCGGCATCGAACCGGCCGGCGGCGGCCGCCATCCGCTGATGCGGACCCACAATGCGCTGTTCGGCGCGTGGGGCGGGCTCTACCTCGAAGTGATCGCGGTCGATCCCGATGCGCCGGTGCCGAACGACGGCGCGCAGCCGCCGCGCGCGCGCCTGTTCGGGCTCGACGACCCGGCCATGCACGCGCGGCTCGCGCAGGGCCCGTTTCTCGCGCACTGGGTCGCGCGCGTCGACCGTCCGCGCCAGCTCGCGCTCTGGCAGCGCCAATACCCGGCGCGCATCCCGCCGGTCGTCGCGATGCGGCGCGGCGACCTGAGCTGGGGCCTCACCGTGCCGGACGACGGCACGTTCCCCGCATGGCAAGGCGCGGGCGACGGCCTCCTGCCGTCGCTGATCCAGTGGGACAGCGCGCACCATCCGGCCGAATCGCTGCCGGGCGACGGCGTCGCGCTGAAGGCACTCAAGGGCACCCACCCGCGTGCGGACACGATCCGCGAGCAGCTCGACTGGCTCGGCGCCGCCCACCTGCTCGACCTCGATACCGCCGACGGCCCGCCCGCGCTGGTCGCCGAATTCGACACGCCGCAGGGCGCGCGCACGCTGCGCTGAACACCCCGCCCCCCCCTGAACGACATCAATACCGGCAACACGGAGACAACCCTCACATGAATTCGCGCGAAACCCGGGGCATGCTGCTCGGCCTCATCGGCGTGATGATCTTCAGCCTGACGCTGCCGATGACGCGGATCGTCGTCTCCGAACTCCATCCGCTGCTCAACGGGCTCGGCCGCGCGCTTGCCGCCGCGGTACCGGCCGGCCTGCTGCTGTGGTGGCGCCGCGAGCCGCTGCCGACCCGCGCGCAACTGAAAAGCCTCGCGATCACGTCGCTCGGCGTGATCATCGCGTACCCGGTGTTCTCCGCGTGGGCGATGAAATCGGTCCCGGCCTCGCACGGCGCGGTGGTCAACGGGCTGCAACCGCTGTTCGTCGCGCTGTATGCGGCCTGGCTGTCGCACGAGCGGCCGTCGAAGGCGTTCTGGGCCAGCGCGGTGGCCGGCAGCGCGCTCGTGATCGCGTTCGCGCTGCGCGACGGCGGCGGCACCGTGCAGGCCGGCGACGCGCTGATGCTCGTCGCGGTCGGCATCGGCGCGTTGGGCTATGCGGAAGGCGCGCGCCTCGCGCGCCAGATCGGCGGCTGGCAGGTGATCTGCTGGGCGCTCGTCGTGTCCGCGCCGTTCCTCGTGCTGCCGGTCGGCTGGCTCGCGTGGACGCAGCATGCCGCGCATCCGGGCCCGCTCGCGTTGCGCACGTGGCTCGCCTTCGGCTACGTGACCCTCTTTTCGCAATTCATCGGCTTTTTCGCGTGGTATGCGGGGCTCGCGATGGGCGGCATCGCGCGCGTCGGCCAGGTGCAATTGCTGCAGATTTTCTTCACGATCGCCTTTTCCGCGCTGCTGTTTGGCGAAACGGTGACGCCGTCGACGTGGCTGTTCGCAGCCGCGGTGATCGCCACCGTGGTGCTCGGGCGCCGCTCGGCGGTCGCCACCGCCGCGCAACCGGCTCGCGCCGGCTGAACAGCTGCGCCATAATGGGCGTTTTGCCTGATCGGTTTGCCCACCCAGCCGCGAAGGCTCGATCGCGCTCGCGCCCGCCCACCCGGCGGCGTCGAAGCGATTTGCCCGAGCGACCTTTCTTGACTGACCACGATATCCGAACGAGGAGACTATGAATCCGAGCGACCTGCATCCGCCGCACTGGCAGCTTTCCGAACGCGCACGCAAGCTGACGAGCTCTGCGATCCGCGAAATCCTGAAGGTCACGGAGCGCCCCGAGGTCATCTCGTTCGCCGGCGGCCTGCCCGCCCCTGCCACGTTCCCGGCCGAACGCATGCGCGCCGCCGCCGATCGCGTGCTGCGCGACGCGCCGGCCGCCGCGCTCCAGTACAGCGCGACCGAAGGCTACCTGCCGCTGCGCGAATGGATCGCCGAACGCTACAGCGTGCGCGTGTCGCAGGTGCTGATCACGACCGGTTCGCAGCAGGCGCTCGACCTGCTCGGCAAGGTGCTCGTCGATCCGGGCAGCCCGATCCTCGTCGAAACCCCGACCTACCTCGGCGCGCTGCAGTCGTTCTCGCTGTACGAGCCGCGCTACGTGCAGGTGCCGACCGACGAGCAGGGCCTGCTGCCGGCCGGTCTGACGCCCGAACTCACGCAAGGCGCGCGCCTGCTGTACGCACAGCCGAACTTCCAGAACCCGACCGGCCGCCGCCTGCCCGTCGAGCGCCGCCGCGCGCTCGCCGCGTTCGCGCAGTCGAGCCCGTTCCCGGTGCTGGAAGACGATCCGTACGGCGCGCTGAACTACCGCGGCGAGCCGCTGCCGACGATGCTGTCGATGGCGCCCGATCACATCGTGCACCTCGGCACGTTCTCGAAGGTGCTCGCACCGGGCCTGCGGATCGGCTACATCATTGCGCCCGAGGAACTCCACTTCAAGCTCGTGCAGGCCAAGCAGGCCACCGACCTGCACACGCCGACGCTCACGCAGCGCATCGCGCACGAAGTGATCAAGGACGGCTTCCTCGACGAGCACATCCCGACGATCCGCGAGCTGTACAGCGCGCAGTGCGACGCGATGCTCGGCGCGCTCGAGCGCCACATGCCGGAAGGCGTCACGTGGAACCGCCCGGAAGGCGGGATGTTCATCTGGGTGAACCTGCCCGCGCAGATCGACAGCATGAAGCTGCTCGCCGCGGCCGTCGACAATCACGTCGCGTTCGTGCCGGGCGCACCATTCTTCGCGGACAACGCACAGCAGAACACGCTGCGCCTGTCGTTCGTGACGGTGCCGCCCGACAAGATCGAGGAAGGCGTCGCGCGCCTCGGCAAGCTGCTGCGCGAACGTCTCTGATCCCTTTTTTCCTGTCACGACTCTCTACGAGGAATCGAATCCATGGCTAACGTCTACGACAAGCTGAAGTCGCTCGGCATCGAGCTCCCGACCGCCGGCGCCCCGGCCGCCGCCTACGTGATGAGCGCGCAGACCGGCAACACGGTCTTCCTGTCGGGTCACATCGCGAAGAAGGACGGCAAGGTCTGGGCCGGCAAGCTCGGCGCGGATCTGCAGACGGAAGACGGCAAGGCCGCCGCCCGCTCGATCGCGATCGACCTGCTCGCGACGCTGCACGCGCATACCGGCGACCTGAACAAGGTCACGCGCATCGTCAAGCTGATGAGCCTCGTCAACTCGACGCTCGACTTCACCGAACAGCACGTCGTGACGAACGGCGCGTCGGAACTGATCGCGGAAGTGTTCGGCGACGCCGGCAAGCACGCGCGCTCGGCATTCGGCGTGGCGCAGATCCCGCTCGGCGCGTGCGTCGAGATCGAGCTGATCGCCGAAGTTGCTTAACGAACGCAGCACGATGCCCGGCCGTCTCGTCCGTTTCAGGCAGGTCGACGTGTTCACGTCGGTGCCGTTCAAGGGCAACGCGCTCGCCGTGGTGTTCGACGCCGATTCGCTCGGCGACGACGACATGCTCGCGATCGCCCGCTGGACGAACCTGTCGGAGACGACGTTCCTCTGCACGCCGACCGATCCGGAAGCCGACTACCGCGTCCGGATCTTCACGACGGAGGGCGAACTGCCGTTTGCCGGCCATCCGACACTGGGCACCGCGCATGCGTTCCTGGAAAGCGGCGCACAGCCGCGTACGCCGGGCCGGCTGATCCAGCAGTGCGGGGTCGGCCGGGTCGCGCTGCGCGAGCAGGCCGACGGCTGGGCGTTCGCCGCGCCGCCGGCTCGCGTCACACCGCTCGACCGTTCGGACTATGCGGCGCTGGCTGCCGCATTGCGCAGCGACGCGCTCGATCTCGATGCCGAGCCGTGCGCGGTCGACAACGGCGCGCCATGGCTGGTCGTGCGGCTGAAGTCGGCCGATGCCTGCATCGGCCTGACGCCCGATCCGGCCGCACTGGCGGCACTCACGCGCCGCTACGGCACGGACGGCGTCGCGGTCTACGCGCCGCACGCCGAAGGCGGCCCCGCGACGTTCGAAATCCGCTGCCTGATGACGGGCGGCAATTTCGGCTTCGGCGAAGATCCCGTCACCGGCAGCGCAAACGCCGCGCTCGCCGGGCTGCTGACGCGGCAGGAGCGCCGCCCCGGTCGGTCGTACACGGCCCGCCAGGGTACGGCGATCGGCCGCGACGGCCGCATCTTCGTCAGCTATGACGAAGACGGCACCACGTGGATCGGCGGCCATGTCGTCACCGTCGTCGACGGCACCTTCCTGTCACCCGCCTGACATTTCGCGATGTGCGATGGCGCCGGGCCGCCCGGCGCCCCTACGATTCGCCCAACTATCGCAAAAACGTTCCAGCCAGTAATATCGGGCCTAATCCGTTGTTTCGGAGGTCTGTCCATGGTTGCGTGTCCCGCGAACGAACAGACGTCGGGACAATCCCAACCATAGTCAGCCATCCAGACGGATGACGCACGCGAGCAGGACGCCACCCTCTTCGATGAGCTCCGCCCGGTCCAACCACACGCCGCCGACCCGGCCGCTACGCGCGCCGCGCAAATCGCGCCGGCGTGCGCTATTTGCGATCCCGCTGCTCGGGATGCTGGCGCTCGCGCTGCTGTGGGCCGTGATCATCGCGCGTCTGTCGGTGGAAAAGGACAGCGCGTACAAGGAAGCAGCGGCTTCCGCCGCGATCCTGTCCTCCGCGCTCGAGCAGCATACGGTCAAGGCGATCCACCAGGTCGACCAGATCACCCGCTTCGTCAAGTTCGAATTCGAGAAAGCGCCCGCCCGCTTCAACCTCGCCAGCGCCGTCGAGAAAGGCGTCGTGCCGAGCGACACGCTGATCCAGGTGTCGCTCGTCAACGCGAAGGGCATCCTGTTCGCGAACACGGCCGAGCTGCATCCGCAGCCGATCAACCTGTCCGACCGCGAGCACTTCAAGGTCCACCTCGCGCACAACGACGACCGCCTGTTCATCAGCAAGCCCGTACTCGGCCGCGTGTCGAGCCACTGGACGCTGCAGATGACGCGGCGCCTGAACAACCCGGACGGCAGCTTCGCGGGCATCGTCGTCGTGTCGGAAGACCCGAGCTACTTCACCAACGACTTCTACAACAACGCGGCGATTGGCAAGGAAGGCGTGATCGCGGTCGTGTCGGATACCGGCACGGTGCTCGCGCGGCGCACGGGCTCGGTGAGCAACGCGCCCGGCGCGTTTTCCGCGTCGGGTGTTTACCCGATCGCCGAGCGCGTGACGGGCACGATCATCGACCCGATCGACGGCGTGACGCGCATCGTGTCGTACCGCCACCTCGACGGCTACCCGCTCGCGGTGATGGTCGGGCTGTCGCAAACCGAGGAATTCGCGGACTACTACCATACGCGCAACGTCTACCTGCTGATGACGAGCTTCATCACGCTCGCGATGCTCGCGTTCTTCGGCGTCGCAACGGGCCTGATCGGGAAGCTGCTCGGCCGTGAGCGCGAAATGACGCAGCTCGCCGAATACGACCTGCTCACCGGCCTCGCGAACCGCTATGCGACGCTGCGCGGGCTGCGCAACGACGTGTCGATGCCGGCGAGCCTGTCGCGGCTCGGGCTGCTGTTCATCGACCTCGACAACTTCAAGACCGTCAACGACACGCTCGGCCACAACGCCGGCGACATCGTGCTGCAGATGACCGCGTCGCGCCTGTCCGATGCGGTCGGCGACGAAGGCTCGCTCGCGCGCATCGGCGGCGACGAGTTCGTCGTGGTGATGAAGGGCGACGACGTCGAGCGGCGCGCGGTGCGGCTCGCGGAAGCGATCATCCGGATGTTCGGCGAACCGTTCGACGTGCGCGGCAGCTCGTTCGTGCTGCATGCGAGCATCGGCATCGCGCTGCACACGGTGGCGAACGAGAGCGAAATCGACCTGCTGAAGAAGGCCGATCTCGCGATGTACAGCGCGAAGGATGCCGGCAAGAACTGCTACCAGTTCTATGGAACCTGTCCGCATTTTTGTGGGCGAGGCGGTTGAACAACAGGTTATCCACGCGCCTGCGTGAATCGCTCGCCGAACAGGATAGCAAACTGGTTCATCGCTGATTTCCAGTCGAAGGCGGCCCGCACGGTCTTGGCCAGCACGTTGCGCAGCGCCAGCCAGAGCAGCTTGATCGCCGCCTCGTCATTGGGGAAGTGACCACGGGTCTTGATGATCTTGCGCAGTTGCATGTTCAGACTTTCAATGGCATTCGTTGTGTACACGACCCGTCGAATCTCCGGCGGAAACACGAAGAACGGTATGACGTGCTCCCAGGCGCGCTGCCACGATTGCACGATGGTCGGATATTTCTCGCCCCACGGGCCGTCGGCGAAGTCCTGTAACGCCTGCCTTGCCGCCTCTTCGCTAGCGGCTGCGTAGATCGGGCGCAGGGCTGTGGCGAGCGCCTTACGGTCCTTGTAGCTGGCGTACTCGAGGCTGTTGCGGATCAGATGCACGATGCAGGTCTGAACGGTTGTCCGCGGATAGGCTGCACTGATGGCCTCGGTCAGCCCCTTCAGGCCATCGACCACGGCGATCAGGATGTCCTGGCAGCCGCGCGTCTTGAGTTCGTTGAACACCTTGAGCCAGAACTTGGCGCCCTCGGTCTGCTCGATCCAGAGGCCCAGCACGTCGCGCTGGCCGTCGGCCTGGATGCCCAAGGCCAGATAGACGGCCTTGTTGCTGACCACGCCGTCGTCGCGGATCTTGACCCGCAGCGCATCGAAGAACACCACCGGGTACATTGGCTCGAGCGGGCGGTTCTGCCAGCTCAGCGCCTCGGCCATCACCTCGTCGGTGACCGAGCTGATGAAGTCGGGCGACACTTCGGTGCCGTAGTGCTCGGCCAGAAACCCTTGAATCTCGCGCACACTCATGCCGCGGGCGTACATCGCGATGATGCGTTCGTCGAAGCCGGTGAAGCGGCGCTCGTGCTTGGGAATCAGAATCGGCTCGAAGCTGCCGTCGCGATCGCGGGGGACTTCGACCCGAACCGGGCCACGATCGGTGATGACCGTCTTGCCGCTGGCGCCGTTGCGCTCGTTGGCTTGCCCGGTAGGCTTGGACTGGCCGGACGGGTAGCCCAAATGCAGATTCATCTCGGCGCCCATTGCGCGTTCGATGATCGCTTTGTTGAACGCCAGCATCAGATCCTGGACCTCGGTCGGCGTCATCGGCCCCTTGACCAGTTGGTCCAGCAGTTCCTTGGGCAACTCAGGCAGCGGCCCGCGGGCCGCTGCCTGACGCGCTACGGTTTGTCTTTTCTTCTTCATCGGCATATCCATGGCTTTTACACCTCATGATATGCCCCGCCCACAAAATGACGGATAGGTCCCGCAAGACGCATGATCTTGCGGCTCATTAGGCCGAACACAAACTTCAGGACGAAGTTCAGCCCGCGAGCGCGGGCGAACGCTGCGTCCAGCGGCCCGATAAGAGAGACGATCTTCCCTCCCGGCCTCAGGATTCCTACCGATTTTTCAACCGCGTCACCCCTGATCGTGCCAAGCACCACATCGTAGTCACGCAGCACCTTCTCGAACGCTTGCTTCTTGTAGTCGATTGCCTCGTCCGCGCCCAGGCTAGTCACCAGCGGGATATTACCCGTGCTGGTATTGGTCCCCACCTTAGCGCCAAAATATTTGGCCAGTTGGATCGCAAATGTTCCAATACCGCCGGACCCCGCAGGAATGAACACCTTCTGACCTGGCTGAAGATTGGCACGCTCCTTCAGTGCTTGCCATGAAGTGAGCCCGACCATTGGAACCGAGGCGGCCTGCACGAAGTCCAGATTAGCCGGTTTCGGGGCTGCAGCGCTCTCCGGTACCACTGCATACTCGGCGATAGATCCTCTTCCAAGGTCGAACAGATTTGCAAAGATGGCGTCGCCTTTCTTGAAGCGAGTGACGCGGCTACCAACATCGATCACAATGCCAGCCAGGTCGCTACCCATGATGGCGGGCAGTTGGAACTTCAAGACGGGTTTGAACATTCCCGTTGGAATCATGTTGTCGATCGGGTTCACCCCCGCGGCATGAACCTCAACCAGCAGTTCATCGGGTTTTAGTGTGGGGCGTGGCACTTCGGCGAACCCGATCTCGGGTGATTTGCCATAGCGTTTGAATGTGAGTGCTTTCATGTTGCGCTTGCTCCGATGCTGCGTTGTATTCGCGAAAAACTTCATACGTTCTGGTCCGCAAAGTATTCATTGCGATAGAAATTCCAGTGCCGCGGGTACGAAGTTGGTGTGATGCTGGAAGATTCCACCGTGGCCGGCGTCCTGATAAATGACGAGCTGCGCCCGGGGGATGCGGCGGGCCATATCGCGGCTGAGCGCGGTGGGCACCATGATGTCGTTATCCCCATTGGCGATCAGGACGGGCATGGGCAGACTCGCGAGGTCCTGCGGCGCCTGCTGGCCCCACGCCTTGATCGCCTTGAGTTGATGAAGGAAGGCGCGAGGTGTCGGCCCCTTGTCGCGGCCGGCCTCACGCTCCTTCAACCGTTTCAAGAAGGCGCTTGCCGCCTGCTGGCCGTTGGTTGTGGACGTGAAGAACAGATACGCCTTCGGATCGCGCAGCGTTAGCAGGCCTTTGAGCATGAGCGGCCAGGACACGGCACCGACACGATCGATACCGTGACCGCCGGCAGGGCCCGTGCCAGTGAGGATAAGTTTACGCACCAGGCCCGGCGCCTTGAGCGCCACGTCCTGCGCCACGAAGCCGCCAAGCGAGAAGCCGAGCAGATCGACTTGATCGAAACCCCTTGCGCGAATCAGCGCGATGGTGTCGCGCGCCATCTCGTCCACGGTCACGGGCGCGATGCCACCGGATAAGCCAATTCCCCGATAGTCAATGGCGATGACGCGATGTTTGTGAGCCAAGCCATCGACGATGCGCGGGTCGAAGTTATCCAGCACGGCGCCCCAATGGTTCAGCAAAACTAAAGGAATGCCGCCGTGCGGCCCCAGTTCACGGTAGGCGAAGCGGGTTCCAGCCGCGTTGACGAACTTGTTCGGTGCCCGCGCATACGACGTTGTCGATTGGGTGTCCGCGTTGATGCTCTGCATCATTGACTCCTTGGGCGCTGCTTTCATATGTCGAGCCTCATGCTGACGGGGAAAAGGTGGGACTTCAATCCGCGCCGCAAACCAGAAACTCGAGTGTGGCCTCAAGCATCGATTCGGACAACAGCGCTTCGTCGACGGCGCGCGCCAACGTCGACGATGCGCTTGTGCGTGACTTCCCTGGACCGGGTGGTAGATCGTTTTATATGACGTTCATCGGCGATGAGTTTCTGATCGCAAGCCCTCGCCACTCAATTGCGCGCCCGCAGACGCCGCGTGCGAAACGTTCCCCAGCCGCTGCTGAAAGCAGACTTCAGGAATGCTGCAAGCCCGCCCTCGTCGGGGCGCGGTCTTCTACCCCTCGCAATGCGCTTGAGCTGGCGCGTGTACCACAGCACCTCCATGATTCCGAGGCGATCGACAGCCTTGAGGCCGGTACTGATTGGGTGCACCTGCTGCAGGCTATCGCGCCCTTGAAGCAAGGCGGCGGGGGCATCGGGATCGATCGCGAGCAACCGCGCCAAGCCCACCACATCCAGCGCGCTGGAGTGCAGCGCCGCGTTCATGCCGGCAGCGGTGCGAAAACCACCGGTCACCATGAGTGGCACTTTGACTGCTGCGCGCACCTTCTGGGCAAATTCCAGAAAGTAGGCCTCCCGCGCCGCGGTAGATTCCTTCTTCGGCTCTTGCATCGCCCCGCTCATGGCAGGCGCCTCATAGGTACCGCCAGAAATCTCGATCAGGTCGATCCCCGCATCGCTCAACGCGCGGATTGTCTCGATCGATTCTTCTTCCGTAAAACCACCGCGCTGGAAGTCGGCCGAATTGAGCTTGATTCCAACCGGGAAGTCCGGGCCGACCTGCCGGCGGATTTCCGCATAGACGGCCAGTACGAAGCGGCGCCGTTTCTCGGGACTGCCGCCCCATTCGTCGCTGCGGCGGTTGTGGTGCGGAGAAAGAAATTGGCTGATCAGATAACCATGTGCTCCGTGGATCTCGACGCCACTGAACCCGGCCTTCTTGCAAATGGCCGCGCTGCGCCCGAAGCGCTCGATGATGTCCTGAATCTCGGACGTGGTCGCTTCGCGCGGTGTCTCGAAGAATGCCGCCATGTCCTCGCGGAAAGGAACCGCGGACGGCGCCAGGTTGAAGGCGTTCAAACCCTTGGTCGATTGCTTTCCGGGATGGTTGAGCTGCACCCAGATCGATGCCCCTTGCGCGGTTGCAGCCTCCGCCCACTGGCGCAGCACGGGCAAGTCTGCCTCGTCTTCGATCACGACATTCCCGGGCTCGCCTAAGGCGCGGCGGTCGATCATCACGTTCCCCGTCAAAACCAGTCCGAGCCCCGACGCAGCCCAGCGTCGGTACAACTGCACCAGGTCCAGCGTTGGTCGATTATCGTAGGTGCCCAGGGTCTCGCTCATGGCGGCCTTGGCGAGCCGGTTACGCAGAGCGCTGCCACTGGGCAGGCGCAACGGCTGGTTCAGCAGATCCGTTTTCATGGCAACTCAGAAGACAGTGCGGTCGTAAGGCAAGACGACTTTCGGAGGCTGCAGGAACGCCGTAAGGCCCTGGAACCACATCACTTCCCGGAAGTCGCCACTGATGGTCAGATCTTTACTGCCCACCCCCCTGAGGAAAGCCGCTTGCGCATCCTTTGCCGACAGAATCTCGAAGCCTTTGGCGGCACTCGTAAAGGTGAGCGTGAATCGAGGAGTCTCTGCCAGTCCCGAAAACGATCGGACGGTGCCATCTTTGATCACAAAGTAGCGCCCGGCACCCGAAACCGTACGAATCTGGAATACCAGGCTCTTGGACGCGACGTAGCTTGCGGCGTTGGCGTCGCTCCTGACCTTGCGTCTCAGCATCTGGGCGAATGCCCACAACAGGAACTTGAACTTAAGCATTTCGGGCATCCCTTTGACCTGAGAAAAGTGCATTCGGACCATGACGACCGTCGCGTCACTCGCTCAGGAACTGAACTGCGTGACCCAGGAAGCGTTGCGGGTACTGGAACTGCGCGGCGTGGCCGGCGTCCGGGTAAATGAACAACTGCGCATTTGGCAGGTTGCGTGCCATGTAGAAGGAGTTAATCGTCGGGACCATCACGTCGTTCACGCCATTGAGGATGAACGTAGGCTGCCGGATGCCGCGCAGATACGCGAAGGGATCGTCATCCGAGAGCCTCGGCATATACAGCAGGTTGGCCTCGATCTGTGCGATCGAGACCTCCGGCGAGGATGGCGGATCCTGGTCGGCTCGCATATGACGCCGCTCCCAGAAAGCTCTTGCCGCCTGCCCGGCTTCTGCTGATCGTCCGAAGAACAGATAGAGGAAGTCTTCGAACACCGGGACCGGATTGACCGCGGTGGTCAAGACGCGCTGTTCCATTTCCGGATTACCCCCGCGCGGCCCGGTGCCCAGCAGCATCAGCTTGCGCACGAGCTCGGGATGGCGCCAGGTCAGGTCGAGCGCCTGAAACCCGCCCAACGAAAAACCCAGAACGTCGATTTGTCGCAAGCCGAGTTCCCGAACGAAGGCCGCTGCATCATCGGCCATGTCCTCGATGCGCGTTCGTGGTTGCCCGCCGGAGGAAGCGACGCCGCGACCGTTGTAGAGAATGACTTCGCGGCTCTGGGCAAGCCCATCCGTCATCAGTGGGTCCCAGTTGTCCATCCCACCGCGGAAGTGCTGCAGGAACAGTAACGGCGGCTGCGAAGAATCTGCGTTACCCCAGCGGCGGTAGGCGAATCGAGTCCCGTTGACATCCACGAAGCGCGTGGGCGTAGTGATATGGTTGTCGGTCATCGTGGTATCCGTCGTTCCGCCGTTTGCAGCAATGAATAGTCAGGCGCGGAGCTGATAACGCTCGGCCGCGTGTGCTTGTCGAATGTCCGACAGCAGTCCCTGGCGAGCGCCATCCAGCGCGTCCCACCGCCCGGCTACGTGCAGCGGTGGGATCGTGACCAGTTCGCGACGGTCGAACCCGACCAGTGCCGCATCGACCAGCTCGCCCACTTCCATCACCTCGGGAAGCGTGTTCACGTCGATGCCGGCGCGCTCCCAGATCTCCGTGCGCGTCGCCGCCGGCAGGACGGCTTGCACGTAAACGCCCTTGGGCGACAACTCGAGGTTCAGGCCCTGCGACAGGAACAGCACGAATGCCTTGGTCGCGCCGTAGATCGACATGCCGAACTCGGGCGCGAAACCTACCACCGAGCCAATGTTGACGATCGAGCCATTACCGGACTGCACAAAGCGTGGAGCGACCGCGGCTGCAAGCCTCGTCAGCGCCGTCGTATTGAGCGTGATCAGGCGTTCGATGCTCTCAGGGGTTTGCTGCAGGAAGCCGCCCGACTGAGCCACGCCGGCATTGTTGATCAGAATTCCTATTCGATCGTCATCGCGCAGACGCGCCTCGAGCGCGGACAGATCGGTGGACTGGGTCAGGTCGGCCTGCAGCACTTCTACGGCCACACCGCTTTCCTCACGCAGGCGCGCTGCCAAGGCATCGAGTCGCGCCTTGTCACGGGCGACAAGGACGAGGTCATGGCCACGCCGAGCGAAGCGCTCGGCGTAGGTGGCACCGATGCCGCTGGAGGCGCCGGTGATGAGGACAGTCGGGAGCGTGGTCATGGGTACTTTCCTTTGCAAAGGTTCGTCTGGCGGAGGCTCAGTCAAGGGGCGGGCCTTAGCCGGAGATCGTCGGGTAATCGATGTAGCCCACAGCGCCGCCGCCATAGAGCGTCGCCGGGTTGAGCTGCGTCAGGGGTGCGCCGTGCTTCAGGCGTTCGACCAGGTCCGGGTTGCTGATAAACGGACGGCCGAACGCGAACAGGTCGGCTCTGCCCTCATTGAGTTGAGTCGTGGCGAATTCCAGGTCGTAGCCGTTGTTGGCCAGATAGGTCTGCTTGAAACGGCGGCGCAGCGCGTCATAGTCGAATGCCGCCACATCACGTGGGCCGCCAGTCGCACCTTCGACTACGTGCAGATAGACGATGCCCTGCGCGCTGAGCTGTTCGGCGATGTAGTCGTACTGCGCTTGCGGATCGCTGCAGGAAATGCCGTTGGCCGGCGAAACGGGCGAGATGCGCACGCCAGTGCGTTCGGCGCCGATTTCCTTGACCACTGCGGCGACCACTTCGAGCAGCAGGCGCGCACGGTTCTCGATCGAGCCGCCGTAGTCGTCGGTGCGATGGTTGGCCCCGTCCTTGATGAACTGCTCCAGCAGATATCCGTTGGCGCCGTGAATTTCCACGCCGTCGAAACCGGCGGCAATAGCGTTGGCCGCAGCCTGTCGAAAGTCGCTCACGATGCCCGGCAGCTCGGCGAGTTCCAGGGCGCGCGGCTCGGACACGTCGGCAAAGCCGTTGTTGACGAAAGTCTTCGTCTCGGCGCGGATGGCGGACGGTGCGACCGGCGCCGTACCGCCAGGTTGCAGGTCAGTGTGCGAGACGCGGCCCACATGCCAGAGCTGCACGAAGATGCGTCCACCCTTCGCATGTACGGCGTCCGTGACCCTCCGCCAGCCAGCGATCTGCTCGGACGTGTACAGGCCGGGCGTGTCCTGATAGCCCTGGGCCTGGGCCGAAACCTGGGTGGCCTCGGTGATGATCAGGCCGGCCGACGCGCGCTGGGCGTAGTAGGTCGCGGCAAGCTCGCTGGGCACCAGCCCGGCGCCGGCACGGTTGCGGGTCAGCGGTGCCATGACGATGCGATTGGCGAGCGTCAGGCCACCTAGGGCGTACGGCTCGAAAAGCGTTTTCTCTGACATGTCGTTCCAGCGTTTGGTGGTGGGAATGGCGTAATGATGACGATCATAATCTAACGTGTCAATACTTTGATGATGATCAACATCAATGTATAGTCAGGCCATCAGACAGGAACGCGTACGGAGAGGAAAGTGAAAGTCACCAAGGCACAGGCACAGGCCAACCGGGCCCACGTTGTCGAAACAGCGTCGACGCTATTCAGGGAGCGCGGTTTTGATGGGGTCGGAGTGGCGGATCTGATGGGTGCAGCTGGGTTCACCCACGGCGGCTTCTACAAACACTTCAGCTCAAAGGCCGATCTGATGGCGGAATCGGCGGCCTGCGGCATGGCGCAGACTGTTGCGCTGTCGGCCGGGGTGGACGCATCGGAGTTCGTGCGACTGTATCTCTCGCGCGAGCACCGCGACTCGCGCGCAACCGGCTGCACGATGGCTGCGCTGGGTGGGGATGCCGCGCGTCAACCCGAAGCGGTCCGGGCCACATTCGCGGACGGTATCGAAAGGCTGCTGGCGGCGCTAAGCCAAGAACGTGGTTCGTCAGAGGGTGCAGCCTCGGCGGAGGCGCGAGCCAACTGCCTAGACATCATGGCGCATGCGGTCGGCGCCATTGTGTTGTCGCGCGCGTGCCCGGATGATTCTCCGCTCGCAGACGAAATCCTGACGGTATGCCGCGACAAGATTCTCGCCACCCTGGGCCCATCGGCGACAGCGCGCGAACCGGGCCGCAATCATGGTAACGACAGCTCCGCTAAGTCAAATTGACACCGGGCTTCGACACCGTTTGGCGTACGAGCGAAGAACAGATATTGCTTCGGATCCTGGCCGGTGAGGAAACCTCGAAGCATGTCGCAAAAGGGAACGCTGGTCACGGCACTGATGCCTTCCCCACCGGCAGGACCCGTTCCCGCGAGAATAATCTTGCGGACGAGTTGCGGCTGCTTCAGCATGACTCCCTGGGCAACCATGCCGCCCATCGAAAAGCCAAAAAGATCGACCTTCGTGAACCCCATGGCCTTGATGAAGTTGATGGCATCGTCTGCCATCTGCTCAATCGAATTCGATGGTGCGCCACTGGAAGCTCCGACACCACGATTGTCGAACGTGACCACGTGATGCTCCGCCGCGAGGCCGTCCACCACTCGGGTTGGTCGATCGGAGATGTGCGCACCTCCAGTCGCGCCGCCATCGACGATTTTTCGGACTGGATGCCTTCGCAAACAGACCTCGTTTCGAATAGGCTGCTGAGCTCGCTGTCCGCAAGGAATGCGCACGTTGGTGCAGTCAGAGAGCAGCCAGTAACCGGAGTTGATGTTCGCTTTCGGCCCCGCGAACCAGTGCATAGGCCCGCATCTCCACGCGCTCAAAGAGCGAAATGGATTCCGAGCCGGAAAAGACGCTCCATGCGTCGTCCGCGATCGAGGTCGGCGCGCCGCGGGCTCTCGCGAACGCTCGCAGGAGAGGGCTTGCCTCGCGGCGCAGCACGCGGCGGTCAGCGTTCAGAACATACGGTGGACAGTCAGTCCGTAAGACGAGGTAGTACGGGATCGCATTGCGATCACTTAGCATGGTGGCGATACCGGTGAGGAAGAATGCGTGCGTTCAGCTTCTCGCGTCGTCGTGGCCGACCGCTGCGATTGACCGAACTACATGTCGATGACCGAAGCTCCACCCACCTTTCCGTCGATGATGTCCTTTCCCTGCTGCCGGGCGGCACGCCTTGCCATACCAAAGTCGGAGTATGCATGCGGTTTGTCCAGCCTGAAAATACGGCTCGCGGCGGAGGTTGCTATCGCGCCCGGGCGGCATATCCGTACCGCGATGTCATACCCTTCGGCGTAACGGGAATGTCCGTCAAAGCGACTGAATGTACGCGCGAAGACGAGGGGATGAAGTTCGTACCCCTTGTAGAGAAGAAGCAGGTGTGTCGACATGTTGGCCACTCCACAGGGGCGACTCGCAATACGCTCGAACGCGCTTTTCATTTCCGCTGCCGCAACCGGCTTAGCAGCTCAAGCGCCACCGTGTCAGCGTCGTTGTTGATCATTTCCGCTCGCAACAGCAGGCCGCCAACACGGACGGCTGCATCCCAACTATCTTCTGTCATTGCCTGATGGTTGCGTGCAAGCTGCTCGGCAAGAGCCAGGAGCGCCGCCATCCTTGCTGACTCGCCGGAAGTCCGGCGCTCCTCCCTCCCGGCAATGAGCCGGAACAGGCCCAGGACCGATTCGGCGGTAACGGAGGGGATAGTCATTCGGACTTTATACGCCCTTTCGGTCCGCCCCGCCCATATATTCACGCTGGCCCCCGAGCCTGCCTAGTACCGCCTCGCATACCCCTCGCGATACAGCGAGGCGCCGATCGACGTCAGAACTGCGATCTCATCCTTACTCAATCGACTCCATGCCTCCGCCAACCAGCCAGCGAATCCGGCACAAGCATGGTCCAGATCGGCGGCCGCCTTGCCCTCTGCGTTCATCCGCTCGAAGATCATCATCACGTCATGTGGCGTCATAGTCGGCTCCTCGTGAGCTTCCAGCATAGGCGATCGGTGGCGTCCGCCCCTACTCCTTCGCACGCTCGATGTTCGCTCTCCGGCGTGCCCGCAGCCACAAGCCGAAGCCGGCCAGTAGCGGTTCGACCTGGTGTCCTGTTCCGTCGACGTTAACATGCTACGAACATATGGATCGGTTAAGGCCTGCGTGAGCCATGTCATTCCCCGCATCGCCGATGCATCCCGTGAACCGGGGCGGTCAGTTACAGCCATGGGCCGTCGCTGGTCCGCTTCGCTCGAATATCGTCTGAGGGCATGGTCACATCAATTCGCATTCCTACATGATAAGTCGGTCCTGAACGGACGGAATCTCCTTTGACTGACGGAATCGGCCGATCGAATGTAATGGTGACGTAGGCAGCCAACGACAGCCGACGGCCAGCTGTTGCCTGCCGCAGCGACGCACGGCATTTGATTCGACGAATGAGCGCTTCGGTCACGACTCTCGTGGTCGCAACGGGACTACACTGAAGACGCTATTGCAGGAGGAGACAGCGATGAGAGACTCTGACCCCCAAAGCACCTTCCAGGGGCTGCCGCTAACCGCAGAGCAGGACGCGGAAGTGAAACACTACATAAAGGTCCGAACCCGGCGTGGCCTGCCATGGGACACGCCGGAGCTGAGCGCGATGCTCAAAGACATGCTGCTACCCCCGGGTGACGGCAACAGCGATGTCGGCTCCCCGGAAGACGAAACTAAAGCGGCCGCCGAGCGCGCAACGGCGTCGGTTGACGAAGCGATGGACCCTGTCGAGGCGAGCGAGGAGCGGAATGCGGCCATGGAGTCGGAAAGCATGAAAGGACCCAGACGATAAAACTGCAGGCGATGACGCTTGCTTCCCGGTAGCGCCGTATGTGAGGGATCGTGAGGTACTCCGTGTGAGTTCGGTGTGCATGATTTCAACGCTCGAACGCGTGCCGTCGGCCCCGTGACATCGAGCCGCGCGACATCTCTGCTGAACACGAGGGGGCCGGATATGCGGCTGATCGAATCGGATGAATACAGAGACTTTCTGGCGACCTTGGAGCGCCGTGGCTTGGCAGAGGGTGATTTCGATCTTCAGGAAACGGATACGACCGACCCGAAGGGTGATGAGAACCTCGGTCTACAGGGCTATGTCACCATCACCAGGCTCTCGACGCAGATTACGAAGGAATACGTGATCGGCGACGAAAGCGACTGGCTACAGCATTTCAGGAAAGATCTTGAAGCTGGTGCCTTCGACCGACTGGAATGATATCCCGACGCGACGCGCCGCACTTGGGAGGAAGTTCGGCTCACGAGAGTCGCGGACTTCGAGGATGCGGAACGCATGCGGCCCGATCTGGTGATGATGAGCCCGTTAAAGGGCGTGCTTGCTGCCTTGGTCTGTGGCCCTCCAAGGATGGCCATCCTCTCGACCGACCTTCGACACCGCGTCAGCCTGCTTTGGCAGCAGCATGTATTGCCGTCGGCCTCGATCCCGGCGACGCCCTGATTGCTCGGGCGGCTGGCGTGCCACCCGAATTTCAATTCATCGACGCGGGGAGATCGTCGGCCAAATGTGCGTCGAGCCATTCGAGCGCCCAGTTTTTCGCAAAGGCAATCGCATCCTCGCGCACGTCGAAGCCAGCCAGATCTCCGCTCAGTTGAACGTCGCACTCACTGCCGTCTGCACGATCGATGCTGATCCGCACGTGTGCCATGTATTCCCCGTCGGCCCTGCGCGGTGTCGGATCGATATGGAATCGGGTTGGGTCGACTTGCATTTTTTTTCCTCCTTCAATTGCTGCGGGGCCCGTGGCCACCGCGAAGTGTATCGTCGCGACCAGAACAGTCAAAGCTTGAGGAGTGCCATGATCTGGCCTGCTTCCTGGTCCGATTCGCAGCTCGCCATTCCGCCTTTGCGCAACAGCGCGCGAATCGAGAAAAACATCAGGAACGCATCCTCATCGATTTCATGACGACGATCGAGAATGACGCCGTCCATCTCGGCACGAGCGTCATACGGCAGGAACTGTTCGATGACACCAGAACCATCGCGTCGAATCCATTTCAACAAGTCTTTTCTGTTCATATCCAGCCTCCCGACGTTGCCGGTGCGCCATGCGCGAGGCGTGTTTGAGTCTTTGGCGGCGCCGCGGACGCAGAAACAGGATGGACCGAGGAAGAGATCAGGACGCGTTATCCAACGCGCTCGTGTCCTGTAGACATGCATCGATCAGGCGATTCGCATACGCAGCCGATATGCGGCGCGCTCGTCCGCATTGCGCGGTTTCGATGAGAGGCCCGATCACGTTCGGAGGGGGGCGCCTTGAGTGGCGCGGGAATCGGTAGCGAGTCAGTCAGCAAATCCATCCTACGCCCATTGGCGAACTTGTACAGCGAAAGTTCTGCGCGAACCGCTGCATGGCATGCCGCCCCGATTGGGCGCGGGACGGACCGGCTCAGCCGCGTGCGAACAATCGCCGATACGCGGGGAAATGGTGCGCTGACGGTACCCTCACTTTCAAGCAGGCGCTGTCCGCACGCACAACTACGAAGCTCGTTTCGACGCGCCGGTCAAGGTTTGCCTTCGCGGCACTGACACCACGCTGACCCGGAGCCAGACCTTCAAGCTTGTCGACGGTTCGCCGTTTGTCAGTGCCGGTGACGCACGTCGGGCTTCGCAACGTTATGCAGACGACATCATCGACCAGAACCAAGGTGAACATTGGATGCTCGACGCAGTACGTTGATGCGGATCTCTGATGTGCAGCAATGCATGGGAGCACGCGACAATCGGAGATGCGCGTCCCGAACTGAAATTGGGCAAGCCGACGCCATGCTGCCGGTCAACGGAAAACTCGCGACGAAAAACCAACATTCCTTTCTGTCCAGCGCTCTCAAAGCAGATCAGCGGGTGAGCGGCCGCATTATGCAACTGCCGCGCTACGCGCTAATGGGCGTCGTGTTGCCAAGCGACGCTGCGTAACGACCAAGCCGCCGACGCAGGTTCAATCGGTTCGTTGCGTCTTTTCGTGCCCCTGGATTTGTTCTTCTAGCAAAGTGCGCGCGAGCGCTCGAGCGGCGTCGCGCGCTTCCACGTCTGTCGCAAAATCCTCTTCGGTATCGTGTTGCTCAGAGGAGCCTGGATCCTCTCCGATGTGGTGCAAGTGGACGATTCCGCGATAGCGCCCACACATCGTCTTCATCACGCGAAGGCGTGCCACGTGCGTGTGGGTTGTACACACTTCATCATCCATGATGCCTTCCTTGCCAAGCCCCCTTGGCGAGACAACGACATAGCCGACTTCATCCACTCGCCTGCATCGGCGCGTTTGGTCCCCGGCAAACTTCAGTGAGGCGGGGCTATCGCCGGCAGCGCGGAGAAGTCAATGTTTGCGGTGCATCCACCCCAAGTGATGGGAATCCAACCACTGAACGACTTCCATACTTGAATGCTCGCTCCGGTAACGGCGCGCCAACGCGACTGCAACCACCGCGACCACCGCAAAACCAACCACCCAACCAATCATCGACTGAGTCATGACAGCCTCCTTGTGGAATGCAGCCATGACTGAATTCTAGGCGTCTTGGGGGAAGGATTCACAAGTCCTGCGCCATGCCGAGTGTTATAGAACTGTACTCATTGCGTGAAGCGCTCGAAGCCAAGGCGGCGAGCCTGGCAGCGCAGCATGCGCATCTGCCCGATACAGACGCCGTTCGCGACGCCGTCACCCGATGTTGAGGTCCGCAAACTACCGTTCGTTGTGTGCGAGCCGGTGCGAAATACACACTTTCGCGCGGACATACGGACGAATGGGAGCGAAAAAGAAAATGCCCGCTCATCAAGCGGGCATTTGAGGAGGTGGGGCGAGAACATGCCGCGGAACCACGTCCAAGCCGGTAAGCCCCGCTCCCTGTTTTCTTTTACCGAACATAGGTTGGCTATGACGTGAAAGTAGTCGCTATTTTGCAGATCGGCAACGGATGTACCCGACCCTATCTGGCCGCGCCGGTCTCGAGCGATGTAACGTAACGCAGCAGGTCTTCAGTACGCCCTTCTGAAACGAGCTGCTCAGCAGTCTTGCAATCAAGGGTCGGCAACGGTTCATTGCGATACCAGAAGAGCGCCCTCTGAACGTCGCCGGAGATATCGGTAGCCGCTCGGATGATCCGAAGTGCGTCCCGAAGGAACTTCTGCACGCGTTCAGAGCCCGCCAGTCGGCTCACGGTATTGCGATGGACATGGGCCAGCCGTGAGAGCGTTTGCATATCGATATACAAGGCGGCCGCGAACCGGCGAGCTGAGACGATCGGCGACCCGCTATCACGGTCCCTCAACAACTCCATGAACTGGTCGAAACCACCGGATGGCGTTGGGTCGTAGTCGGCGTTTGGATCCATAGCAGATTCAACGCACACTGTATGCACATTTATGGCACATGCTGATCAGTCTGGTTGGATCTGATACGCACTTCTGCGCCGATGCTTGTTGCCAAGCGCCGCCGAGACACGTGGTCGGAAGCGGGCAACATCCCGAAGACAACTTTTCTGAGAATTCCCGTGCCCAAGGACACTTTTTCTGAGACGAGCGCCATGCAGTCGTCTCAGAAAAGATGTCCAAGTCCTTGATTCGTATAGGGTGCCAAAGACAACTTTTCTGAGAGCCCACAGATGATTCGATGCCATGAACCACGTTCCGCTTTCTCGGGCTCGACGAATGCCCAGATCGCGCGGCAGCAGGAGCAGCGACAGTACATGACCGAACCTGCCGAATCGGGCCCTTCGGAAGAAAAATGCGGCTGCGGAATTTCGGAGAGGACGCCGCTTGCGACGGCTGCGTCGCGACGATCGGTGTATTGCTGATACTCCTGATGTGACGCGAATGCTTTTTAGGCTCGCCGACACCGAGGCAGTGCATGCACGCCGGAAGCAGGCGCGCAATCGCACCGTTGCTTTGCGCTTCGCTCCCTCGCATGAGTTTCAGCCATTCGCCGCGCGGGACTTGTGCGTCCGCACGCGCTCGTTCGCTGTCGAGCCACGCGCGCAATTGATTCAGGTCGATTTCCCGTTCGCGGTAGCGGTGGAGTATGTTCTGAATTTCGTCGTCCATTGCGGTCATGCACCTGATCGTCGACGCGCATCGTTCGACCGAAACGGCGTTGTCGAGGCGTGATTCCGTGTACGCGGATATCCCCGTCAGTCGCGCCGCCTCACGCCCCGTCCCGCACGGCCATCGCGAGCGGCATCATCGCCGGCCCGATGGAGGCGAGCAGCCGCTCCTTCGATACGCCATCGCGGGATTGAACGGAAATGCCGTGCAGCTGTGTCGCATAGAAATCGGCCAGCGCCTTGATGTCGGTGCCCCGCGCGAGTTGCCCCTGCTCGGCTGCGAGCTGCAGGCGCTCGACGATCGACTGCGTGCGTGCGCGCCGATGAGCGGCCAGCCATTCCATGATCCCTTCGTTTTCTGCCGAGTAGTTGGTGGCGGCAGACACCACCATGCAGCCATGCGGCTGGCCACGCCTGGTATAGGCGGCAACGGCGTCGCGCAGCATGCGTTCGACGGCCGCGCGCACATCGGTTTCCTCGCCGAGCGCGCGATCGGCGAAGCCGCCTTCGCCCTGCTCATAGAGCGCCACGGCTTCCTGGAACAACGCTTCCTTGCTGCCGAAGGCGGCATAGATGCGCGCTGACGCAATGCCCATCGCTTCGACCAGGTCGGACATCGACGTGCCTTCGTAGCCGTGTCGCCAGAACGCGAGCATCGCGCGTTTCAGCGCCATGTCGCGATCAAATTCTCTCGGTCGTCCCGCCATATCCCTTTCGTCCGTCGTCACGTCGTGCGCCGATTTTATCGCGCGCCGAGTTGACACGCGCCGTCCCGCTATCCTATTCTTTGTCGATCAACAAACAATAGGAGTCGATCATGCGTACCCTCCGAGGCCCCAGTCTCCATCTCGCCCAGTTCGCCGACGATGCTGCACCGTTCAACAGCTTGCCGAACATCGCGCAATGGGCGTCCGGCGTCGGCTTCAAGGCGCTGCAGATTCCCGCATGGGACGGCCGGCTGTTCGACGTGGAGACGGCCGCGGAAAGCCAGGCCTATTGCGATGACATGAAGGGCATGCTGGCCGATCACGGGCTGGAGATCAGCGAACTGACGACGCACATCTTCGGGCAACTGGTCGCCGTGCATCCGGCGTACGACGCGATGTGCGACAACTTCGCGCCGGAAGCCGTGCGCGGCCATCCGGCCGCGCGCACCGCGTGGGCGCTGGATCGGCTCAAGCTGGCGGCGCGGGCTTCACGCCGCCTGGGGCTGACCGACATGGGCACGTTTTCGGGTTCGTTCGCGTGGCCCTACCTGTTTCCGTTCCCGCAACGGCCCGCCGGCCTCATCGAGACGGCTTTCGATGAACTGGCGCGCCGCTGGCGCCCGATTCTCGATGTCTGCGATGAAAACGGCGTCAACCTTTGCTACGAGATCCACCCCAGCGAAGACCTGCACGACGGGGTCAGCTTCGAGCGTTTCCATGCGCTGGTCGGCGAGCACGCGCGCTGCAAGATGCTGTTCGATCCGAGCCATTTCGTGCTGCAGCAGCTGGACTATCTCGCGTACATCGATATCTACCGCGACCACATCCGCATGTTTCATGTGAAGGATGCCGAATTTCTGCCTTCGGGGCGTCAAGGCATTTACGGCGGCTACAGTTCGTGGCTCGAACGTGCCGGCCGTTTCCGTTCGCTCGGTGACGGTCAGGTCGACTTCAAGGCAATTTTTTCGAAATTTGCTCAGTATGACTATGCAGGGTGGGCGACCCTCGAGTGGGAATGCTGCCTCAAGGACCAGGAGGACGGCGCGCGCGAAGGGGTTGCGTTTATCAACGACCACATCATCCGGGTGACGGAGCGCACCTTCGACGACTTCGCCGGTGCGGCGGTCAATCAACAGCAGATCCACGACATGCTCGGCATCGCCTGAGCCGGCCCCACTGCAAGGAACCATCGATATGTCCGCTCAACTTCAGTCGTCGTCGGCCGACGCTCAACGCTTCGATCATCAATACGTGCGCATCGACGGCCAGCGCATTCACTGTGTCACGGCCGGCGCGGGCACCCCGGTCCTGCTGATTCCGGGTTGGCCGCAAACGTGGTACGCCTGGCGTCACGTGATGCAGGCGCTCGCCGCGCACGGCTTCATGGCCATCGCGGTCGATCCGCCCGGCACCGGCTATTCCGACCGGCCGGATGCGGGTTACGACACGGGCCGCACGGCGGCCACGTTGCATCGCGTGATGGTGCAGCTTGGCTTCGATGTGTACCAGGTGGCCGGCCACGACGTCGGCATGTGGGTGGCCTATGCACTGGCGAGCGATCACCCCGAGGCCGTGAAGTCGCTGGCGCTCACGGAGGCGGTGATTCCAGGGCTGGCGCCCGCACCGTCGATCTTCGCTCCGCCGGAAGAGAACATCTTCCTGTGGCATTTCATGTTCAACCAGCTGGCCGATCTGCCCGAGACGCTGATTGCGGGACGTGAACGGGCCTATCTGGAGTTCATGTTCAACCGGTGGTCGTTCCGGCGCGATTGCGTGGCTGTCGATGTGTATATCGACGCCTATTCGGCACCGGGTGGCTTGCGCGGCGGCTTCGCCTATTACCGCGCGATTCCGGAGACGATCCGGCAGAACCAGGCGCGGGCGCAGCGCAAGCTGACGATGCCGGTGCTCGCCATTGGTGCAGAACATGCGACCGGCGATGCACCGCTCGTCACGATGCGTGACAACGCGACGGATCTGCAGGGCGCGGTCGTGCCCGATTGCGGCCACTTCATCATGGAAGAGGCCCCCGACGCATTCATCGGCCATCTGCTGCCGTTCCTGGAACGGAGCCGCTGATCATGCCGGTCGATTGCGTCGTGCTGCCCGGGATGATCCATGCGTGCATCCATATGGGCGCGGTGACGCCGGCAGCCTGCCAGGTGTTCGACATGGCCGGCGCGTGGATACGCGGGGTGTTTCAGCGGGGAGCGCACGGCACGACGGGGATGTACGGCCTGACGGCCGCACGAGATCGGGAAGACCGACGCGTTTTAAGTGGATTCGACGAACTTCCCGTCTCGCCGGCCACGCAGTCGACGTATTGACGCCCGACAGCAGGTTGACTAGATTCCTCACATGAACGCACTTTTCGTCACGACCACGACTACCACCACGACCGCCAATGGCGGGCCGGGAGGAGGTTGCGCGTCGTAGGTCAGTGCGTCGAACCCACCCCAAGCCCCGCCGGAAACGGACGGGGCTTTTTTCATGCTTCGTCCGGCCGGCATCGAACGTCAGCGGAGAACATGATGGATGATTGCGATCGCCGGGTGTCCGGCGACAGAGTCGACTCGTTTCGCCAGAAGCACAATCATCCGGCCGCCTGGCTTGCCGGCATCGCGGAAGGCGTGCCAACCTCGACGCGGATCCTGCTGATCTTCCAGTTCCTCGTGAACCTGTCGGTGTTCGGCTCGCTGCCGTTGCTTGCCGCGTTCCTCGCCACGGAGCGCCGTCTGGACGCGGGCAGCGTTGCCAGCGTGCTGACGGTGAACCTGCTGGCGAGCCGGTTGCTGCCGCTGGTGCTGGGGGCGTCGACGGATCGCGTCAGCAGTCGCCTGCTGACCACACTCGGCCTGCTTTGCCGTGCGGCGGGGTTCGCCGGATTCGCATTTGCGCTGTCGCTACCGGGCCTGTTGATGTGGGCGTGCGTGTCCGGGCTCGGGGCCGCGCTTTACGAAACGACCGCGTATTCGATCTTTGGCTCGCTCGATGGCTCCGTGCGTCCCAAGGTATTTGCGCTGAACAATCTGGCGCTCAATCTCGGCGCGTTGATCGGCCCCGCGCTGCTGATGGTCGTGCCGAACGCGAACGGGGCGCTGCCGTTTCTGGTGAGCGGCGCGGTATTCACGGCGCTCGCACTGATTGCGCCGTGGATCGCGGGACGAAGCACGCACAACGCAGTCGCCGCACACCCGCTGCGCGGCGTGCTGGTCGCATTCGGTGACCGGCGGTTTCGCCGGCTGTGCTGGGCACTTGTCCCGTTCTGGACCGTGTACACGCAGATTTACGTATTCATTCCGTTGACCTTTTCGCATGGCGCGCATGGCTACAACGGCGTGCGATCGTTCTACGTCACGAATGCGCTGATCGGAATCGCCACGGCGTGGCTTGGCATGGGCTGGTTTCAGCGCACGAACTGGCGATCGATGATGGTGATCGGGCATGTCGCGTTGTGCGCCAGCTTTGCGGTTGGGGCACTGCTGTTCGCCCGCGATCGGGGCGCAGATGCGTCGCTCGTGATCCTGGTCGTGATCGCGATCGTCTTCACGTTCGGCGAAAGCCTGATTCTTCCCGCGTCGAATATCGCGCTCGCCGACCTGACGGCGGACGGCAATGCCGGCAGCTATTTCGGCGCATCGGCGATTTCATGGGCGATCGGCGGGATGCTCGGCAACTTCATCGGAAGCATCGCCGCAGGCTGGACCACGCTCGCGCAGGGATGGATCCTGTTTATGGGAATTGCGCTGGCTGGTCTGTTGGCATTCCGTCTGCAGCGGCCGGAATAGCCAAGGCTACCCGCGCTGCTGAACCCGCGCCTTCGCACACTTGAACCACAGCCGCATCGCCCCGACCCCGCCCGCGACCGGAATCCGCGGCAACAGGAACCGATCGTCGTACGCATCCGCGCAGCCGCGCCGGGTCGTCGTCGCGTTGCCGTAACCCGCGGCGGCGACCTGATCGCGCACGCGCGAATCCAGGTCGCCGTACGGGTAGCAGAACGATTCGACCGGCTGGCCGCCGAACGCCTCGAGCCGCCGCTTCGATTCGATGATCTGAACTTCCGCCACATGCGCCGGCACGTGCGACAGCGCGACGTGATCGAGCGTATGCGAGCCGATTTCATGGCCGTGATCGCGCCAGGCGAGCATGTCCGCGCACGTCATCAGCGGCGAGCGGGCTGTATCGGCACCCGCATCCCAGTCGTTCTCGCGGCCGAACCGGCCGGCGACGAAGTAGCAGGTCGCGGTGAAGCCGAGCGCGTCGAGCACGGGCATCGCATGCGTCAGCACGTTGAGAAAGCCGTCGTCGAACGTAATGCCGAAGACCTTCCCGCTGCGCTGGCCGCGCAGGTACGGCTGCAGTTCACGCACGCTCACGCCGCGATAGCCGAGCCGCCTGAACAGCATCATCTGGCGGCGGAACGCATCGGGCGCCACGCTCAGGCTGCGCAGCCGGTCGGTCGGCGGCGGCAGCGTGCGGACCTGGTGGTACATCAGGATCGGGTAGCGCGTGGCGGGCAGTAGCATGAGCGGGTCGCGGGAACGGGAAGTTACGCGGCCTTGCGGAAGATCCGCAGGGTCTTGAAGTCGCCGATTTCGACGAAGTCGGCATTCGCCGCCCATTGCTCGATGATCGGCTCGGCCTTCCGGTACGCCGACGAGCCCTTGTAGAACAGCAGGTGGCCTTCGCGTGCGGTGTGTCGTGCGAACAGGTCGAGCACTTCGGCGTCGGTCTTCGCGCCGTAGCGGCTGTTCGTCTCGTCGCGGAATTCGCACAGATGGAACAGCGTGACGACGTCGAAGGCCGGCAGCAGGTCCGAGTTGCTCGTATAGATATCGCCGAAATAGGCCAGATAGGTCTTGCTCACCTCCGGTTGCCGCGTGACGAGATCGACGTACGACTTGTATTCCTTCGGCGACGCCGTCACGCCGAAGACTGTGTTGTTCAGGTGCGGCCGCGCGCATTCCACGCCGACATGATGATGGCCGCCGGTGCCGAAGTGATAGATGCGGATGCCGTTTAGGCGCGCGGCTTCCAGCCATTCGACGAAGTGCACGTCACACGGGCACTCCTGCGTGCGCAGATCCCAGTACTTCTTCCAGATGTTCATTGCCATTAAACGGACCTCAAGGATGTCACCCGACGATTGGGGTTGTGGCGAATCGATTTCTGATAAACGGACAGCGTCGCGTCGATGAATCGTTCGAACGAGAATTCGCGCTTGCCCTTCAGCCGCGCGCTGCGTCCCATCGCGCGCACGCACGCGGGCTCGCGCACGATCGCGCGCAGGATTTCCCCGATCGCTTCGGGCTCGCGCGGCGGGACGACCCAGCCGTCCACGCCCGGCTCGACGTTCTCGGGCAGCCCGCCCACGCGCGTGACGATCGCGGGGCAGCCGAGCGACATCGCTTCGCGGCACGCATACGACAGGCTCTCGTGGTACGACAGCACGAACGACACGTCGATGATCGAGAACGGCGCCCGCACGTCGTCGAGGCGGCCGGTGAACGCGGTGCGCGCGGCCATGCGGTGCAGCGCGATCTGCTCGCGCTGCTCGGCGGTCGGCTCCGCGCCGACCAGCAGCACGCGAAACCGCTCGCGCTCGTGTTCGGGCAGGCGGCCCAGCGCCGCGATCAGGTCCATCCAGCCTTTTTCCGGCGCGGTGCCGGCGCTGCTGCCCAGCACGATCGCGTCCGCGGCGGACGGCCCGAACAACGCGATCTTGCGGCGCCGGATTTCGTCACTGGCGAGACGCTCCGCGGCCTGCCGGCGCACGCCGTGCTTCACGACCGTGACGTTTCCGTACGGTGACCGCAGCGCGAGCATGCCCGCCACGTAGTCGCTGACCGCGATCGTGTGATCGGTGGCGAGGCGTGCGCGCAGCACGTTGCCGAAGCTGTCGGCGCGATAGGTGTTGTGCTTGGTGAGCACGACGGCGGGCCGATACCGGCAGCCGAGCAGCGCGAGCATCACCTGCCGGTGATCGGCGGAGCCGTTCACGTGGATGACGTCGAAGCGCTCGGCGACGATCCGCTGGCGCAGCCGGACGATTTCCTGCCACAGCCGGTTCCAGCGCGGCTTGAATTCCATGTCGAAGATGGCCACGTCGGGGCTGTCCTTCAACAGCCGCGACAGGCGGCTGCCTTCCGGCGACGCGACGGTCACGCGATGATGCCGGCTCATCGCGGCGGCGAGATCGCGGACGTAGGTGTCCTGGCCGCCGCCGTAGTCGCCGTGGAAGTTGGTATACAGAATGTTCATCACGATGCCGCCTTTCCTCGATCATTCATTGGGCAGGACTGCTGAGAAAATGAGTGCGTCCGCCTGTTGAAAGCAATGACTCGAACCTGGTCCCGCGTTCTCGATGCGGGATCGCGCATCGACGCCCGGGCAGGGCGTCACCGCGAATCGTTTCAAAATATTACAGAAGCATTACGTGCCGTAGTGTCAATGTCTGCGCATCTTTGTGAGGATGTGTCGCGATCGTTCACGGTCTCGTCACGCAATGCGGTGTCGCCGGGGAGGAGGGGGCCGGTGGCGCGGTTTGCCGTCGCCGGGCGGCGCGTGAAACGTGGCAAGCCCGGCGCGACCGGCAATGTGGCCCGATTACCCGCCTGGTCGCGCAGGAAGCGGGCTGGATCGCGACAAAACCCGACTTTTCGACGACATCCGGACGGAGATCAACTCGGGCGACTTTCAGATTTGAAAGCAGGGAGGCCATTTGCGTTAGAATGCCCCCCCTTGTCCGCCGTGGCGATCGCCAAAGGCGGGCTCGTCGCACCCAGAGAGACGTGGGTTTCGATTCGTAGCCGGGCGCGGAAGATGTGCCAGCCGTTAGCAACATACGCTTTGTGATTTGGATTACTAATGAAGAAGAAGCACAACATCACCAAGTACATCGTTGTCGCGATGATTCTTGGAATCGCAGTGGGTTACGCCTGTCATAGCGCGTTTCCCGACCCGAACATGGCGAAGGAGGTCGCCGGCTACGTATCGTTGCTGTCCGACATATTCCTGCGCCTGATCAAGATGATCATCGCGCCGCTGGTATTCGCGACGCTGACCGTCGGCATTGCGCAGATGGGCGACGGCAGCGCGGTCGGCCGCGTCGGCGTCAAGGCGTTCGGCTGGTTTTTCATCGCGTCGTTCACGTCGTTGCTGCTCGGCCTGCTGACCGCCACGATCCTGCAACCGGGCAGCCATCTGAGCCTGCCGCTGCCGGCGTCCGATGCGTCCCTCGGCCTGAAGACGGGCGCCTTCACGCTGAAGGATTTCGTGGTCCACCTGGTGCCGAAGTCGATCGCGGAAGCGATGGCGAACAACGAAATCCTGCAGATCGTCGTCTTCTCCATCTTCTTCGGCACGGCGCTGTCCGCGCTCGGCGAGTCGGGCAAGCGCCTGACCGGCGTGATCGACGATCTCGCGCAGGTGATGCTGAAGGTAACGGGCGCGGTGATGTGGTTCGCGCCGGTCGCGGTGTTCGCGGCGCTGGCGTCGACGATCACGACCCAGGGGCTCGGCATCCTGCTCACGTTCGCGAAGTTCATGGCGAGCTTCTATCTGGCCCTGGCGCTGCTGTGGGGCGTGCTGACGCTCGCCGGCGTGACGTTCCTCGGCAAGCGTGCGTTCACGCTGATCCGGCTGATCCGCGAGCCGTTCCTGCTGTCGTTCGCGACGGCGAGTTCCGAAGCCGCGTATCCGAAGCTGCTGGACGCGCTCGACCGCTTCGGCGTGAACCGCAAGATCTCGAGCTTCGTGCTGCCGATCGGCTATTCGTTCAACCTCGACGGTTCGATGATGTACTGCACGTTCGCGGTGCTGTTCATCGCGCAGGTGTACGGCATTCATCTGCCGCTGGGCACGCAGATCACGATGCTGCTGATGCTGATGGTCACGTCGAAGGGGATGGCGGGCGTGCCGCGCGCGTCGCTGGTCGTGATCGCGGCGACGCTCAACCAGTTCAACATGCCCGAAGCCGGGTTGCTGCTGATCATGGGCGTCGACATGTTCCTCGACATGGGGCGCTCGGCCACCAATGCGGTCGGCAACTCGATCGCGGCGGCCGTGGTCGCGAAGTGGGAAGGGCAGCTCGACGATCCGCGCGACGACAACGATCCGGACAATGGGCGCGCGATGAAGGTGAAGGTGCCGGAGACCTCGGCATCGGCATGAGGTGCAGCAGTGCGGCAGCGCCACGATAGTGGCGCGTTGCCTGCTTCCCGGTAGTGAATAATCGCCGGCCTGGATTCGAAACGGATTCAGGCCGGCGATTTGTTTTGGGGCGATGATTTCGCCTTGAATTCGGGCGTTTTCCCTCGATTCCCTGATTCCCCGATTGATACTTGGCGCTCGCCGTTTCAATCCGTCGCCGTTGAACACGCGGCGATATTCCCGCAAACGGGCACGCGCCTGATTTTCCCGATCTCCGATTCGACGTGTAAGTGACCATTCACTGTCGCGCAGTCGCGCTTGCCATAGGCGTGCTTGGGTGCGACGGTCGATACCATCAAAGCTGAATCCGAGAAAAGCGCAATGGCGCGAACGATTCGCAATTTTTTTCCATTTATATAACGCTATTCTCGCGCTGCGCATTATCGAACGCATGCTGCACGTAATACTGACTGCGCCGGATGATTCAGGGGAAGAATTTACGCATCACGGTTTTCAAGCCATCCGGCCGGCCCTTCATGTGAATGTTCGCACCATTCAGGAGAGCATCCGTCATGGTCGCCAGACAACGATTTAAGGCTGCGCTTCTCGCCGCGGCGATCGCCGCGATGACCCCCGCCGTTCACGCAGGCAACACCACCGACTGGCTGGCGAATACGTACGGCACGCTCGCGGCCCACGTCGGCAACGTCGCGCGCGCGATGTGGGTCGCGCCCGAAGGCGTGATCTATACGGCGTCGATGTGGGACGAGGACGAAGGCGGCGTCGCGATCTACCAGAACGGCAAGAGCGTCGGCTCGATCGGCACGCACTCGGAGTTCCAGGGCAGCGCGATCACCGGTGACGCGACGTCGTTGTTCGTCGCGCTGCAGCCCGGCAAGACGTACGGCAGCGGCGCGGTGGGGCGCTACAACCGCGCGACGAAGTATCGCGACCTCGTCATCCAGGTCAGCGCTGCGACCAATCAGCCGCGCATCGACGTCGTCACCGGGCTTGCGACGGCCGGCTCGCTGCTCTATGCGAGCGACTTCTACGGCAATCGCGTGCGCGTGTTCACCACCAACGGCGTGTGGCAGCGCGACATCAGCGTATCGGCGCCCGGCGCGCTCGCGGTGGATGGCGCGGGCAACGTGTGGATCGCGCAGAAGAGCGCGGGCACGATCGTCGGCTTCAGCCCGGAGGGTGCGCTGCTGAACACGATCCGGATGCCGGCCGGGTCGCAGCCGTCGGCGCTGGTTTTCGATGCGGCGGCCGGCCAGCTGCTGGTGGGCGACGAAGGCCCGGACCAGAACATCAAGCGCTATACGGTGGCGGGCCGGCCCGCGCTGGCCGGCACGTTCGGCGTGCGCGGCGGCTATCTCGACACGACGACGGGCATCAAGGGGCAGGTCGGTGCGCAGCGCTTTACGCGCATCGTCGGGCTCGGCAAGGACACCGGCGGCAATCTCTATGTGCTCAACAATCCTTGGGGCGGCAGCTGGGATCTGGGCCGCAACGGCGCGACCGACATTCATGCGTACAGCAGCACCGGCAGCCTGCGGTGGACGCTGCAGTCGCTGAACTTCGAAGGGATCGCCGCACCGGACCCGGTTACGGACGGCGCGCTGTTCTACGGCGGCACGCATGTGTACAGCGGCAGCGCGGGCGGCAAGTTCGTCGCGAACACCGTCGATCCGTTCACGTATCCGGCCGATCCGCGCATCAACATGAGCGATACGCAGCGCGACGAGCATTTCGGGCTGCTCACGTCGGTGGGCGCGAACCGGATTCTCGTCGCGGCGGGCCAGAATCCGCCCGTCGTCACCTTCTTCCACTTCAACGCGGCGAACGGCTATATCGCGATTCCGGACGGCTCGATCCCGGGCCCCGCGTTCAATACGACGCGGCGCGTGACGAGCGGCTTCAGCATCGACAGCAAGGGCGGCGTGTGGGCCGGCCTCGACAAGACCGGCGCGATTACGCACTACCCGCTGGCCGGTTTCGACGCGAGCGGCAAGCCGTCGTGGGGGCCGGGCGTCGCGACCCGCGTGCCCGACAGCATCCAGCCGCTCACGCGCATCGTCTATCTCGCGGACAGCGACACGATGGTGCTCGCGCAGGGCGCCATCGGGAGCAACGACTGGACGTCGATCGGCACGCGCATCGAGGTGTATCACGGCTGGAGCGCGGGCAACACGACGAAGCCCGACCCGGTGATCACGCTGCCGCACAGCGGCGCGAAATCGATCGACGCGGTGGGCAACCATCTGTTCGTCGGCTACTGGTTCAGCAGCAGCGGGCCGCTGTGGCCGAACGTCGACGCGTTCAATCTCACCACCGGCAATCTCGACACCACGCTGGTCAATGCGAGCCCGGCGACCGTCGATACCAGCAGCGCGATCGACGCGATGTACAGCATTCGCGCATACCGCCGGTCGAACGGCGAGTACGTGGTGATGAAGAACAACGTGAAAGGGAACAGCATCACCGTGTACCGGTGGGCGCCCTGACGTTGATGACGCATGCGCGGCCGCCTCGACCTCGTTCGGCGGCCGCGCTCGCGAAGCCATGATGTGATTCATCGTGACTCCGCGGGATTTCCATCGCGTTTCCACACAATTTCCACATCACGCGTTCGTAATGACCGGCGTGCGCAACGCGCGCCGCACCGCCCGCCGGGCGGCTGTCCTGAACCTCCCGACGCGAAAAACCCGATACGGGCACAATGACAGCGGCGTCGGCGGCACCGCGCGTGCTCACGACGATGAACCGAATCGACTGAATGGTTGCACCGGCGCATTGCCGCGCCGGTGAATTTGCGCGGCAACCCCTGCCGCGTTTCTTGAGCCGAATTGACGAAAAGATGAAGACGAAAACCACACCGAACCGCCTGTTGCTGATCGCTGTGCTCGCCGGCGCGCTGAGCGGGACTGCCCATGCAGAGACGGCGGCGACCACGGCGACCGTTGCGACGGTCAACGGCACGCCGATCACGCAGGCCGACGTCGATACGCTGCTGCGCGCGTCCGGGCAACCCGACTCGCCGCAAATCCGCCAGGCGATCAAGAATCAGCTGATCACGCGCGTGCTGGTTCAGCAGGCCGCCGAGAAGGCGAACTACGGCGACAAGCCCGAGGTCAAGGCAGCGGTGCAGCAGGCGAAAACGAATGCCGAAGTGCAGCTTTACCTGCGCGACAACGTGAAGCCCGAGCCGGTGACCGAAGAGCAGGTCAAGGCGCGCTACGACGAACTCGTGGCCACGCTCGGCAAGAACGAGTACAAGCCGCGCCTGATCATCGTCCAGGACCCGGTGACGGCCGCGACGGTGCTCAGCGAGCTGAAGGCGGGCAAGTCGTTCGAAGGGCTCGCGCGCCAGTACAGCATGGCGCCGAGCCGCGACAGCGGCGGCGAGTTGCCGTGGGTGAGCTTCCACACGCCGGCGACGGAAGGCAAGACGTCCGGCTTGCCGCTGCCGGTCGCGCAGGCGCTCGAGAAACTGAAGGTCGGTGCGGTGACGAGCGATTCGATCTCGGTCGACGGCGTGCGGGCGATCGTGAAGCTGGACGCGAAGCGGCCGACGCAGGTGCCGGGCTTCGCGACCGCGAAGCCGGGGCTTCAGCAGCAACTGCAGGCGGCCGCGGTGGAGAAGGCGAGTGCGCAGATGATCGGCAACTTGCTGAAGGACGCGAAGATCACGCAGTAATGCGGCGTCAAAACGCCGGACGTCACGCGCGCCAGACCATGCTCGCGCTCGTTTCGGTGTCCGATTCGCTGCGGAAGCCGAGCCGTTCGTAGAGCCGCCGCGCCGGGTTGCCGTGCAGCACGCTGAGCGACACCGGCACGTGCGCGCGTGCCGCGTCGTTCAGCAGCGCGCTCAGCACGGCTTCACCGATGCCTCGGCCCTGGTGCGCCGGGAGGATCTGGATCTGGTGCACGTGCCACGCGTCGGTGGCGCGTGTCACCTTCAGCAAGCCGATGGCGTCGTCGCCTTCGCAGACGATCATCGCATCGTCGAAATGCGCGCGGATGCGCTGGTCGTGCGCTTCGTCATCGATCGGCATGCCGGCGCGTTGCAGGTGCTCGGTCATCGTGAGCCGGCGCAGGTTCAACAGGAACGGCAGGTCGGCGGCAGACGCCGCGCGCAGGCGGATTGCGTGTGTCATCGTGCGGAGGCGTTCGTTCAGGAAGGCGGGATCGTCGACGGGAAGGTCGAACCCCGCAGCGAATCATTACCGATGGCGGGCAGCCGGTCAAAAGGGGCGCAGCGCCGAGTCCGGCACGCACGCGCGGCCGATCATGCGGCGTGCCGGCCGGATACCTGGTGCGCACCGGCGAGATTGGCGGTCAGCGTGTCGACCACCACGCGTCTCAGGCTTACGAGCGCGGCAGGCGCATCGCCTTCGCTCGCATGGAGGCACACGTCGACGGACGGCAGCGGCGGCAGCCCGTCGCGCTCGCCAAGCTGGCGCAGCGTCGGCGGCACCCCCACCATCGTTCTCGCCGTCATCCCCAGCCCGCCCGCGATGCCGGCCCACAGGCTTTGCAGGCTGCCGGTCGTGTAAGCGAGCCGCCACGGGATCCCGGCCTTGTCGAGCGCATCGGTGCCGGCCTTGCGGAACAGGCACGGCGGCTTGTACAACGCGAGATCCAGCGGCACGCCGGCGCGCGGGCGCACGTCGACGCCTGGCGGCCCGATCCACGCCATCGGCAGCGTGACCAGATGTTCGGCGTCGGTGCGATGGCCGCGGCCCATCGCGAGCACGATGTCGAGTTCGCCGCCATCGAGCCGGTCGAGCAGCGCGCCGTTGCCGTCGACGACGATGTCGACGCGCACGCCCGGGTGCGTGCGCTTGAACTGGCCGAGCGCGACGGGCAGCCACGATTCGGCGAAGTCGCCGGGCAGCCCGAACCGCACGGCCCCCTCGATCGCCGCGCCGCGGATCGCGCCGACCGCCTCGTCGTTCAGTTCGAGAATGCGGCGCGCATAGGACAGCATCAGTTCGCCGGCTTCGGTCGGCACGAGGCCGCGCCCCTGGCGGCGAAACAGCGGCTGCCCGATCTGCGCTTCGAGCTTGCGCATCTGCTGGCTGACCGCCGACTGCGAGCGGCCGATCCGGTCGGCGGCGCGGTTCAGGCTGCCGAGCCGATCCGCGGCGATCAGCGTGCGCAGCGCATCCATGTCGAGATTCGGAAGCGTCATGATTCGGTTTTTCTTATAAGTCGATTTCGAATTATCGTATTTATTGGACATTCCCGTCGCTACCATCAAGTGAACCGGTCGTTCCGGTTCACGGGGATGCACGCGATACGCAGCTGCGGATGCCCGTGAGGTTGCTTCCCTTCTTTCTCTCACGAGGACAGTGAATGAACATCCGCTCGATATTCCGCCAGGGCTTTCCCGGCATGCTGCTGGCCGCATCGATGATTCCCGGCGACGCATCGGCCGCGCCGTCGCTCGCGGGGACGTGGACGCTGGTCGCGGCCGACGTGCAACATCCCGACGGCACGATCGGCCGCGACTATGGCGCCGACCCGAAGGGGATGCTGCTGATCGACGCGCACGGGAACTACTCGCTGCAGATCTTCAAGTCGGAGCGCCCGCGCTTCGCGTCGAACGACAAGGCGACCGGCACGCCGGACGAATTCCGGGAAGCCGTGCTCGGCTCGAGCACCCACTACGGCACGCTGACCGTCGATCCCGCGAAACACAAGCTCGCGTTTCACATCATCGATTCGTCGTACCCGAACTGGATCGGGCAAACGCAGACGCGAAGCTATCAATTGAAGGACGGCGAGCTGAGCTACCGGGTGCCGCCGCGTGCGAACGGCGACATACCGATCTCGGTGTGGCGGCGCGTGGATTGAGGCGGGAGGGCGTCAAAGCCCCGGCAACCGAGTCTGCAGGCCGGCCGGGCGATGGTCGAGGACATCCGTCACTTCGTATCCGGTTTTTGCTCCGTCCGAGGTTTGCCACTGCTGCGTGCGGACTTTGACGATTTTGGCCGTCCGGCCGGGACGGCGCGCTGACGTGTCCCGGCCGAACCCGGCACACACCGAACTTTTTCGATAACTTCCCGGTCACAACCGCCAGCTTGCGGGCGCGCCGGCGCCCCGTACGCGCTTCCGGCCCCAGTGTTCCCCGGGCCGCCCCGTCCGCATATCATTCGCACATCGCGCCCCCGCCGATCGCAGGCGCAGCACACAGGGATTCTCGATGGACACCAAACGATCGCGGCCGGGCCTCGTCGCCGCGCTGCTCTGGGCGGCGCTGTATCTCGCGACCGGCTACATCTCGCACCAGTTCAACGGCCCCGTCCGGCTGACGGGTTACATCTGGCTGCCGGCCGGTGTGACCGTCGGCGCGTTCATGCTGCGGCCGATGCGCGAATGGCTGATGCTGGCCGGCGCGTTCCTGGTCGGGCAGCTCGCGCTGAGCGGCATCGAACACGGCAACCTGGTCAACGCGGTGCTGTTCACCGTCGACGAGGTCGGTGCAGCCGCGCTCGCGGTGTGGCTCGTCCAGCGCGTGCGCTTCTCGCTCGAAGGGCTGTATTTCCTGCGCTCGGTGATCCTCGCCGGCCTGATCGCGGGCGTGGTCGGCGCGATCGGCGGCGCGGCCTGGTACACGGTGGTCAATGACGCGCCGTTCTTCGACGTGTGGTTCGTGTGGGCCGCGTCCGATTTCGTCGGCGTGCTGCTGGTCACGCCGGTGCTCGCGTCATGGTCGCGCTTTCGCGCGCACCGCTCGGGCGATCATGAGCGCTTCGATCTCGTGCTCGGCATGGTCTCGTTCGTGCTGGTCGTGGGCGTCGCGCTCGTGATCTTCGACGGCGACACGTCGCAGAAATTCGGCACCGGCGCGGGCTTCGCGCTGACGTATATCCCGCTGTTCCTCACCGTCGCGGTGACGCTGCTGCTCGGCGGCCGCGCGGGCTCGTCGTCGGTGCTGGTGCTCGCGCTGATCGTGATCGAGCAGACCGCGCAGGGCGACGGTCCCTTCTCGTCGTTGCACGAGCACTACGGCAACGCGCTACTCGAGGCGCAGCTTTATCTGGCGGTGGCGTCGCTGCTGGTGCTGGCGGTGAGCACGCTGAAGACGACGCGCGAACGCGTGCACGAGCATGCGGCGGTCTTGCAGAACAACATGGAGCTCGCGCTCGCGAGCGCCGGCCAGATCGCGTACGTGCTCGACCCGGAATCGGGGCGGATCGAGTGGAGCGGCGACGTCGAGCGCGTGTTCGGCGTCGGCGTCGATGCATCGCAGATCGCGAGCGTGCCGCTCGTGCTCGAACGTGTGCAACCAGGCGACCGCGAGGCGCTGCGCGACTACTGGGATGCGGAGATCGCGGGCGAGGATCGTGCGCCGCTGTCGCTGCGCATCGTGCAGCGCGACGGCGGCACCCAGACGATCACCGATCATGGCGCGCCGCTGCTCGATTCGAATGTCGACGTGACGGTGGTGGCGGGCGTCTGGCAGCTCGAGCGCGTGTGGCCGGCGGACGAATGAGCGGACGCGCGTCATGACGGGCCGCACGGGCGTCCTGCTGATCCACGGGCTCGGCGGCACGCAATACGATCTCGGTTCGCTGCACAAGGCGATGCGGCGCGCGGGCGCCGACACGCACATGACCACGCTGCCGGGGCACGGCACGCGCCCCGAGGATCTGGTCGGCATGCGCGCGGAAGCGTGGCTCGACGCGGTGACCGAGCAGTATCGCGCGCTGGAACACGAGTACGACACGCTGCATGTCGCGGGCATGTGCATGGGTGCGCTGGTCGCGCTGCTGCTATGCCATCGCGTGCAGCATGCGCGCGGCCGGCTGGCGCTGCTGGCCACGCCGGTGTTCATCGACGGGTGGTCGACGCCCTGGTATCGCGCGTTGCGGCACGTGCTGTACCGCGTGCCGGGTGTGGCCGAGCGGATGCGTGTGGAGGAAAGCGATCCGTTCGGCATCAAGAACGCGACGATCCGCGCGATCGTGAAGAAGAAGTTCGAGCGCGAGGACAGTTTCCACTATGCGTGGGTGCCGCTCTCGTGCGTGCGGCAGGTCGACCGGATGCGCGACTGGGCGCTCGAGGCCGCGGCCGGCACGCCGTGCCCGACGCTCGTGCTGCATGCGCGCGAGGACGAACTGACGAGCCTGCGCTCGGCCGATTTCCTGCTCGAGAAAATGCCCGACGCGCGCGGGATCGTGCTCGAGAACAGCTATCACATGATCTGCGCGGACAACGATCGCGACGACGTCGCGCGCCACGTGCTCGACTTCTTCGGGTTCGATCCGGCGCATGCGGTGAGCCCGGCGATGGCGCGCCGGATGGGGCGGCTGGAATCCTGACGGCGACGTGCCCGGCTCGGGATGCGCGATATCCGCTGCCCCCGGAACGCATCGGGCCGCGCATGCGTACCGGGGCGTGGCGAATTCATGCCGTTTCCATCGTGCGTCGCGCCAGCAGGGCCGAGGTGGCCAACTGGGCGCGTACCGCATCGATGGCGGCGTCGCTCGGCGCAAGGCCTTCGAGGTAGACGAAATCGACCGTCGACAGGCCGATCACGGCGAGCACCTGCTTCAGGTACGGAGTCAGGAAATCGGGCTGCCGTGCCGCTGCGCCGGTGCAGATGCCGCCCGAGCGTACCAGCACGAGCACGGGGCGATCGGCGAGCAGGCCGAACTTGCCTTCCGGCGTGGCCGTGAACGTGCGGCCGATACGCAGCACGAAATCGATCCACAGCTTCAGCGTGGCTGGGACCGTGAAGTTGTGCATCGGTGTACTGATCAACATGCCGTCGCTGTGTTCCACTTCCGCGATCAGTTTTTCGGAGTACGCCAATGCGGGATCGGAATCCGGCTGCCTCGCGACCACCGCACGCGCATAGTCGGCCGATAGCGAGGGCAAGCCGGGTTGACCGAGGCTGCGCGACACGACCCGCGCATCGGGGCGGGCCGCCTGCCATTGCGCGATGGCTTCGTGCGCAATGCGTGCGCCCAGCGAATCACTGCCATGCGGACTGGCATCGACAAAAAGAAGATTGTTCATCAGGGCGCCTGAAGAGACTGACTGAAATGCATGCCGCGGGACAGCAGCCCCTGGCGGAAATAGAAACGCTGTGCGAGCGCGTTGGAGAGCCCGGTATCGAGTACGAGGTGCCCGCAGCCGTGTTGCCGCGCGTCGTCGCGCACCGCATCGAGCAGCCGCTCGCCCAGCCGTTGACTGCGCGCGTGTGCGGTCGCGACCAGGTCGTCGACATAGACGAAGCGCCCGTACAGCGTGTTTTCGAGGTGACGGTATCCCGCCAGCGCGACGACCGCACCGTCCGGGCTGCCGTGCCGTGCGGTCAGCAGCACATAGCCTTGTTCGGCCTGGCGGCGCATCTGCTGCACGAACGCATCGGCATCGGTCAGGTGCGGGCGCAGCTCGCGCATCACGTCGAACGTCGACCGGTAATCCGCGTCCGTCACGGCGCGTTTCAAATGGATCTCTGGCATCACGATTGCTCCACGGTAATGTCGTTACTGTACGAATCGGATGGCGTATCCTGAAGGTCCAAAAAGTGACTATTTGACTGGGACATGAAATTCGACGATCTGATGCCGGACCGTCATCTCGACATGCCGGTCTATCGGCAACTGGTCCGGCGCTTCCGCGATGCGATCGAGACGGGCAAGCTGGCGCCGGGCAAGCGCGTGCCGTCGGTACGGAGCCTGGCCAGCGAACTCAATCTGGCACGCGGCACCGTCGAAGCGGCCTATCAGGTCCTCATCGGCGAAGGGTACTTGGTCGCACGCGGGCCGGCGGGCACCGTCGTGTCACCCCAGCTGCCGAATGGGCGGCAGCCGCGCGCCGCGGCGCCGCGGCCGGATGAACCGCCGCGCGGCGATTCGGCGGCGAGCGGGCCGAAGCCGTTCCAGATGGGCATTCCCGCGCTCGATGCGTTTCCGCGCATGCCGTGGATACGGCTCACCGGCCGTCATGTGCGGGCGATGGCGACCCCGTCGCTGGACTATGCGCCGCCGCAAGGGCATGACGGGCTCAGGCGTGCGCTGTCCGCGTACCTCGGCGTGTCGCGCGGCATCGACTGTTCGGCCGGGCAGATTTTCATCACCGCGGGGTATCGCGGCGCGCTGGACCTGATCTGCCGGACCTTGCTGCGCCCCGGCGACACCGGCTGGTTCGAGGATCCCGGTTATATCCACGCACGCCGCGTGCTCGAGCACGCGGGGATGCGGCTCGTGCCCGTGCCGGTCGACGACGACGGCCTGTGCGTGGAAGCGGGGCTGCGCCGGGCGGCCGATGCACGTTTTGCCGTGGTGACGCCGACCCATCAAAGCCCGCTCGGTGTCGCGCTGTCGCTGCCGAGACGCCTGGCTTTGCTCGACTGGGCTCGTCAGCAGCGGGCCTGGATCGTCGAGGACGATTACGACAGCGAGTTCCGTTACCACGGCCGCCCGCTGCCCGCGCTCAAGAGCCTGGATCGCCACCACCGCGTGCTTTACACCGGATCGTTCAGCAAGGTGCTGTATCCGGGCTTGCGGCTGGGGTATCTCGTCGTTCCCGACGAGCAGGTCGCCGCCTTTCGCGATACCGCCGGATGGCTCGGCGGGAGCGGCCAGATGCTGATGCAATCGGTCGTCGCCGATTTCATGGAGCAAGGGCACTTCGCGCGCCACCTGAAGAAAATGCGTGCGCTTTACGCCACCCGCCGCGCGTGGCTGATCGATGCGCTGGGCAAGGTCTTCGGCGATACGCTGGATATCCCGCCCCGCGCGGGCGGCCTGCATGTGGTGGCCTACTGGCGCACGGCGGTCGACGATCGCGCCGTCGCACGTATGGCTGAGGTGCAGGGCTTTTCCGTTCAGCCGCTGAACGACTGGAGCCCGGGCGGCCGGATGCCGCCGGGCATGCTGCTCGGCTTCACGAACCTGACGTCGGCGCAGCAGGCGTTGACGCTGGTTCGGCGCTTGTATCGGCTCGTTTGCGGGTGAAGCGGGCGTGGTGGATTACGCAGCCGTGGGGGCTGGAGTGCGTGCGGCTGGTGGCATGGGTTTGCGACTGTGGGACCGATTTCTGCGACTGTTCTGCGCATTGTCGAAAACACCCCGTGATGTCGCTTTCCGGATTCATGCGTCATCGGTTGCGTGTTCGAGTAGGGGGCACGGCCGACATCATGCTGTTCCGACTTTCGACCGAGTCGAAGTAGCCGGCCTGGCTCGCAACTCCGAGGGCGGTTCTCGGCCAGGAACGGCCGTTCGACAGGGCGATCTGAATCGTCGACAATGCAAGCCCAAACCACGGCCACGCCCCGTCAAAATCAGACTGACGGCGGCGGCCTTCCAAGCCTGACAATGGTGTTGCGACGATGAGCATCAGCAAGCGGATAGCGCACGTTCGGAAGGATTCTAAAAATGGCGAAGCATTCAACATGGTGACCTTGGAGGCTGCGCATCGCGTGATGTCTCCCGTGGTCGATGCGGCTTTGAACGCGCGGGGGTTCGAGACAGTAGCGCCTCTGAAGTGGGTGCGACACGACGGGTCACCCATCCGTCAGATATTTGCATTTCCCGCATGGAAAGGCGGCGTCATCGCTCCTCGATGGGGCTTGTCCTTTGACTTTGTCCCGCATGTGTCGGGCAGTTCTGTTCGCTGGCACCGAACCAACAAAACTGCGATCTTTGACCTCGTTGTCGATGCACGCGACAAGGATTTAGACGTGAGCCTTATTTGTGGAGAACAGGTCGTCGCTCAGAAATCGGCGCCGATTGTGGAAGATGCGATCGCACGGGCAGACGAATTTTGGCGACGGGTCAATTCGGTCGAGGACGTCGTCGGGGCATTCGAATGGCTGCGAAGCTATCTGTCGAGCGGAGGCTTGGGTTTTTACAACTATGTCCAGCATCCGATCGCGCTCGCGTTTGTGCTCGCGAGGACAGGCAACGCTGATGATGCGCGTCGAGAGTTGGATCGCTTTCTCGAAGGGCGTTCAGCGGAAGACCCAGTCTCCATACGGCTCGGCGAGATGCTGACTAAAGCTAGCGGCATGCCATGATCGCGAGCAAAGAATCCTTCGTGTGGATGGCGGGCGACTGCGCCAATGAACATGCGCCGGGTGTCCGCTAGCAGGAGATCTGACTGTTTCTTCAGGGTCGGCTGCAGTCAATCGGGCGCAACGAAATGGCACTACTCCGGCGCCCCACCGCACCGGCAGCCCGAGCCGCACGCGCCGGCCATCGTCGGCCGTGACACCAACCCGCGGCGAAGCCGCTACCCCGCCTCCGGCCGCCGTGCGATCCGCGCGCGGGTGGCCGGCGACGCAAGACACGTGGCCACCGCTTCGTAGCCCGGTGCGCCGGGGTACGGTGCGACGCGGGCCGGCGGGCTATGGTTCGCGGGACACAGAATGATCGCTTCGTCGGGCCCGACGGCCGACAGGTCCAGCACGGCCGACGAGCGGGTCAGCATGAACAGCGGCCGCATGCCGCCGGCTCCGGCACGCTGGCGAAGGCAAGCAATCAGCGCCTCCTGCGTGGGCTGGTCGAGATCCTGCTCGATCATGTCCACGACCAACGCGCCGGTGCCGTCCGCCTCAAGGCCGGCGAGCAGGATGGTCAGCGCCGGGGACGGCGTGGCGCCTTCGTCGGCGAGCCATGCCGACGTGCGTTCGACGCGCGCCTTCAGCGCCGGATCGGCCTGCAATGCGGCGAAAGCCGCCGCGCCGCCATCTTCCAGCCGGTCCAGCCCGATGAACGCGGCGCCGGGCAATGCCTCGGCCAGCCGATGCGCGAGCCGCGTCTTGCCGCTGCCCAGCGAACCGATGATGTAGTTCAGCGGACGGATATCGCGAAATTCGAACCATTCGCCGTCCCACGGCCAGGGGAGGCTGAACGCAACGCCCGCGGCGGCCGGCGCGAGCAGGCGCGTCAATTCGCCGTCGCCGGGCATTCGGCCGCGCGCGAGATCGGCGCGGATCGCGCGAACCCTGTCGACCTTGCCGACCAGATCCTGAATACCGCTTTCGAGCGCCGCTTCATGCGTGGCCAATGCGTCGCTCAGGCTGCGGGCGTCGCCGCCCAGCACGTTCGCGACCTGGGCCAGGCTCAGGCCGAGCGCGCGCAGCGCCGCGATTTCGGCCGCACGCGCCAGATCGTCCGGGCCATAGGCGCGGTATCCGGCCACCGTTCGCCCGGGCGTAACCAGTCCTTGCCGTTCGTACAGCCGCAGTGCCTTGGCCGATACGCCGAGCCGCATAGCGGCTTCCGATGCGCTCAGGCCGCGCGTGACATCGTTCATGGGTCACCTTCGGGTCGTCGATTCGTGACGACGAGCATAAAGGCGATCCCAAGGGCCGGGTCAAGCGCAACCACGCGCGAATCGACGAAGACGCATGCCGCGCCGCGCGTCAGTCGGCGGCCGCGAACTCTTCCCGCAACACGCGATACAGCCGCCGGTAGCGGGCGAGCCGCCCCGCCAGCAAATCGGCCGTGGCGGCATCGGGCGCGACCGTCTCCGTGACGGGCGGCGCGACGCAGACTTCCGCGAGCGTGTCGTCCGTTGCGGTGAGGCGTGCAAGCCGTGCCGCGCCGAGTGCCGCACCGACCGCGCCGTCCGCATGGCGCTGCATCGCGAGCCCGGTCGCATTCGCGCACAGCCGCGCCCAGAACGCGCTCTTCGAACCGCCGCCGATGAACGACACCGCGTCGAGCGTCGTGCCGGCCGCACGCAACGCGTCGTAGCCGTCGGCCATCGCGAACGCGACGCCTTCCATCACCGCATACGCGAGATCGTCCGCATCGTGCTCGTTGGACAGCCCGAAGAACACGCCGCGCGCGTGCGCATCGTTGTGCGGCGTGCGCTCGCCGCCGAGATACGGGAGGAACAGCGGCGCGCGGGCCGGCTCCGCGCGTTCGGCGCGTGCAGCGAGCACGCCGGCGGAGGTGCCGTGCGCGCGGGCGAGCCAGTCGAGGCTCGCGGCGGCCGACAGGATCACGCTCATCTGGTGCCAGCGCCCTTCGATGCAGTGGCAGAACGCGTGCACGGCGGCGTCCGGGTTCGGCGCGAAGCGGTCGTTGCCGGCGAACAGCACGCCCGACGTGCCGAGCGACAGGAAGCCGCTGCCGGCGCCCGTGACGCCCATGCCGATCGCGGAGGCCGCGTTGTCGCCGGCGCCGCCGGCGATCGTCACGGGCCCCGCGATGCCCCATTCGCGCCGCAGCGTGTCGCGCAGCTGCGCGGCGGGGGCGTTGCCCTCGACGAGGCGCGGCATCTGCGCGCGCGACAGCTCGGTCGCGGCGAGCATCCGGTCGGACCAGTCGCGGCGCGCGCAGTCGAGCCACAGCGTGCCCGATGCATCGGACATCTCGGATACGAATTCGCCGGACAGGCGCCAGATCAGGTAGTCCTTCGGCAGCAGCACCTTGTGCACCGCGCGGAACACGGCGGGCTCGTATTTCGCGAGCCACAGGAGCTTCGGCGCGGTGAAGCCGGGCATCGCCATGTTGCCGGTGATCGCGCGCGATTCCGGCACCAGCGCCTCGAGTTCGACGCACTCGGTGCCGGCGCGCGTGTCGTTCCACAGGATCGCGGGGCGCAGCACCTGGTCCGCGCGATCGATCAGCGTCGCGCCGTGCATCTGCCCGGACAGCGCGATGCCGCGCAGCGCGGCGAAGCCGGCCGGATGCGCGGCGCGCACCGCCGCGATCGCATCGAGCATCGCGTGCCACCACGCCTGCGGGCTCTGTTCCGACCAGTGCGGATGCGGGCGGCTGATCGACAGCGCGGCCGAGCCGGACGCGAGCGGGACCGAACGGGAATCGGTGAGGAGAACCTTGACCTCGGACGTGCCGAGATCGATGCCGAGAAATGTCACGTGTGAAGCATCCTGTCTGGGGCGCGCGGCGGCGCACGCCGAAGCGGCGGCGCGTCGTCGCGGCCGTGCGGTTCGTTGAGCCGGTGCAGCGCGCGGAACCTCGACGGCGGCACCTGCTTCATCGCGAGAAACTGACGGTTGAAGTTCGACAGGTTGTTGAAGCCAACCCGGTAGCAGATGTCGGTCACCGTCAGATCGGAAAACATCAGCAGCTCGCAGGCCTCGTTGATGCGCAGCCGGTTCAGGTAGCGCACGAACGACGAGCCGGTATGGCGCCGGAAAAACCGCGTGAAGGTGCTGACGCTCATCCCGGCGAACGCGGCGACGTCGGTCTCGCGCAGCATGCCGGGCAGGTTCTGCTGCAGGTACGACAGCACCTGGTTGATGGTCGACGACATGTAGTGCTGCGCGTCACTGCGGTAGCCGGGGCCGGCGAGCACGCGCCGCTCGCGGCACGACGACAGCCGGTCGAACAGCGACATCAGGATCTCGACGCGCCGGCAGCCGTGCGCGTTCGCGAGTTCGAGCATCAGCGGCGCGACGTCGCGGCCGACGCGGTCGGGAAACTGCACGCCGCGCGCCGCATCGTCGATCAGGTCGATCACCGGCTGCAGCTCGCTGAACGCGCCGACCATCTTTTCGATCGCATCGCGCGAGAACTGCAGCACGACGTCGCGCGACGGCACGCGCTCACCGTCGGGGAGCTCGCTGACCCAGTTGTGCGGCAGGTTCGGCCCCGTGATGATCAGGTTGCCGGGGCCGAAATCGCCGATGTGATCGCCGACGAACATCTTGCCGTGCGACGACTGGATCAGATGAATCTCGTACTCGGGATGGAAGTGCCACTTCGCGACCGAGTGCGGATAGTCGTGGATCCACGCGCGGAACGATTCGTCGCGGTGGGTGGGAACGATCTCGAGATCCGGGTTCATCGTGTGCTCCGTCGGGGGCGTGCCGGCGTGCTACGAACGGGACATCGACCAGCCCGTCGCGGCGGGCGGCGTGGTGCGCGTCGCGGCCGCCGGCGGTGCCGCGTGCGCGATGGGGTTCGCGTCCGGCAGCGTGACGTTGCGCTCGGTGCCGGCGTCGAACAGATGCAGGGCTGCTTCGTCGAAGCGAAACGCTACCACGGCCCCCGGCGCCGGGGCCATCGGGGCCGGCACGAGGGCCGGCCCCGATGGCCGTGCCAGTCCAGCGTGACGAGCGCCTCGGCGCCGAGCAGCTCGACGAGCTCGACCGTGCCGGTCAGCGCGAGCGTGCCCGGGGTCGGATCCGGTTCGGTGACGAGCCGCAGGTGGTTCGGGCGGATCGCAACCTTGACCTTCTGGCCGTCGTGCAGCCCGGCGAAGCGCGGCGACGCGAGCGGCCAGCGCGCGCCGTTGCAGTCGAGCAGCACGTTCTCGCCGAGGCGCTCGATCGTGCCCGCCGCGAAGTTCATCGCCGGCGTGCCGACGAAGCCGGCGGCGAACACCGTGTGCGGCTGCCCGTACAGTTCGGCCGGCGTGCCGATCTGCTCGATGTGGCCGCCGCGCATCAGCACGACGCGGTCGGCCAGCGTCATCGCCTCCAGCTGGTCGTGCGTGACGTACAGCGTGGTCGTCTTCAGCCGCCGGTGCAGCCGCTTGATGTCGCCGCGCAATTGGGTGCGCAGCTTCGCGTCGAGGTTCGATAGCGGCTCGTCGAACAGGAACACGGCGGGCGTCTTGATCATCGCGCGCGCGATCGCCGCGCGCTGCTGCTGGCCGCCCGACATCGCGCGCGGGCGGCGGTCGAGCAGTGCGTCGAGGCTCAGGATGCGCGCGACGTCGCGCACGCGGCGGTCGATCTCGTCGGCCGGCACCTTCAGCCGCCGCAGGCCGAACGCGATGTTGTCGTACACGGTCATGTGCGGATACAGCGCGTAGTTCTGGAACACCATCGCGACATTGCGCTCGCGCGACGGCAGGTCGTTGACGACCGCGTCGCCGATCACGAGCTCGCCGCCGGTGATCGCCTCGAGGCCCGCGATCATCCGCAGCATCGTCGACTTGCCGCAACCGGACGGGCCGAGCAGCACGATGAATTCGCCGTCGGCGATCTCGAGGTCGAGCGGGTGCAGCACGGCGGGGCCGCCGTCGTAGTGCTTCGACAAAGCCTTGCAGGTGATCTGTGCCATGGCTCAATCCATTTCGATCTGAATCTTGACGTCGCGCGGGTGGCCGCTCGCCGCTTCCTCGAACGCGCGCACGCCTTCGGAAAACGGGAACGTGCGCGAGATGAACGGCTTCACGTCGATCGCGCCGGACGCGATCAGCGCGAGCGCGCGCGGAAAGATGTTCGCGTAGCGGAACACCGATTCGATGCGGCCTTCCTTCGCCTGCAGCGCGACCACGTCGAGCGGCACCGGCGCGACCGGCATGCCGATCAGCACCGCACAGCCGCCCGGGCACATCAGGTCGACGAGGCCCGCATACGCGTTCGCGCTGCCGCTCGCTTCGAACACGACGTCCGCGCCCCAGCCGTCCGTTGCTTCGGCCACCGCGTCGGCGAGCGACTCTGTGCGCACGTCGACGGTCGTGACGGCGCGGTTGTCGGCGAACAGCGCGAGCTTGTCGGGCACGACGTCGGCGAGGATCACGCGCGCGGCGCCGCCGGCGAGCGCGGCGAGCGCCGTCATCGCGCCGATCGTGCCGGCGCCGATCACGACCGCGAGGTCGCCCGGCTTCATCGCCGCTTTCTTCGCGGCCTGCAGGCCGATCGACAGCGGCTCGACGATCGCGCCTTCGGCGAACGACACGTTGTCGGGCAGCCGGTACGTGAACGCGGCCGGATGCACGACGAACGGCGTCAGGCAGCCGTGTATGGGAGGCGTCGCCCAGAAGCGCACGTCGGGATCGAGGTTGTAGAGGCCGCGCAGCGTCGCGGGCGAATCGAGGCGCGGCACGCCGGGCTCCATGCACACGCGATCGCCGACGCGCAGGTGCGTGACGCCGGCGCCGGTCTCGACGACGGTGCCGGATGCCTCGTGGCCGAGCACCATCGGCGCGTCGACGCGGAACGGGCCGATCCCGCCGTGAACGTAGTAGTGCACGTCGCTGCCGCAGACGCCGACCGTATGCACCTTGATCCGGACGTCGCCAGGGCCGACCGCCTGCGGCAGGTCGATGTCGCGCAGCGCGAGTTCGCGCGTGCGTTCGAGTACGAGTGCTTTCAACACATCCTCCTTATTTTCCCTTGACCATCGAATTGAGCAGGCGGCTCAGCATGCCGACGAACACGAGCGGCGGCAGCGCGAGCAATACCGTCGACGCGTTGATCACGCCCCACGGCACTTCCTGGCCGAGCGACGTGAACGCGGACGCGACCACCGGCAGCGTCGCGCTGCGCGACGACGTGAGCGCGAGCGCGATCATCAATTCGTTCCACACCAGCACGAAGCTGAACACGATGCCGCCGAGCAGCGTGCTCGCGCACACCGGCAGCGCGATGTGCCAGAACACCGCGTACGGCCCGTAGCCGTCGAGCGCGGCGGCTTCCTCGATCTCGCGCGGCAGCCGGCGGAACACGGGGATCGACAGCCACGTGATGGTCGACAGCGTGACGAGCAGGTACGTGACGATCATCGACAGCTTCGTGTCGTACAGCCCGAGATCGACCCAGATCGCGATCAGCGGCAGCGCGACCGCGACCGGCGGCAGGAAGCGCAGCGACAGCAGGAAGAACTGGATGTCGCGCTTGCCGCGTATCGGGTAACGCGCGATCGCATACGCGGCCGGCACGCCGAGCACCGCGCCGATCAGCACGGCCGCGCCGACGATCGCGATGCTGTTGCCGAGCCCGATCACCACCTCGGGGCTCGACAGTACCTGCTCGTAGTTCGCGAGCGTCGGCGTGAAGACGAAGCGCGGCACGGGCGTGACGATGTCGAGCAGGTGCTTGAGCGAATTGAGCACGGCCCAGAACAGCGGGAACGCGGCGACGAGCAGGATCGCGCCGGCGATCGCGACGGTGGACAGGTGCGAAACGGTCGCGGCGGGGCCGCGGCGGGCCATCAGTCGTCCCATTTGTTGACCCTCTTCCAGATGAGCGTGAAGACGAGCGTGGTCGCGACCATCATCAGCACGGCCATGCCCGACGCGTAGGACACCTTGCCGGCGAGGCCGATGCCCTGCTGGTACGCGTACAGGTCGAGCGTTTCGGTCGCGATGCCGGGGCCGCCCTTGGTCATCACGTAGATCAGGTCGAACGAGCGCAGCGATTCGACCATCTTGATGAACACGAGGCTCACGAGCGGCGCCTTCAGCATCGGCAGCGCGATGTACGCATGCACCTGCCACGTCGTCGCGTAGTCGAGCCGCGCGGCTTCGAGCGGTTCGGGCGGCAGCGTCTCCAGCAGCTTCAGGATCACGACCGCGAAGAACAGCCCCCATTGCCACACGTCGACCAGCGCGACCGCGTACAGCGCGAGATGCGGATCGGCGAGGAACGCGGTGTTCTCGATCCCGAGCATGCCGAGCAGCCAGCTCAGGATGCCGGTGAGCGGCGCGTACATGAACTTCCAGATGAACGCGGCCGATACGCGCGGCAGCAGCACCGGCATGATCAGCACCAGCGATGCAAAACGGCGCCAGCGGCCATGCACGCGCTCGAACAGGAACACGGCCAGCGCGATTCCGACGAGCACCGCGCCCGCCACCGTGACGACTTCCCACAGCACCGACACCTCGATCGCGTTCAGGAAACGACGGTCCGACGCGAGCCGGATGAAGTTGCGCAGGCCGACGTATTCGCTGTCCGGATAGCGCAGCACGCGGTTGCGCAGCGCGAGGTTGATCGCGGCGACCGTTGGGACAAGGCTCAGGACCGCGAGCAGCGCGAGCGTCGGCGCGAGGAACACCCACGGCAGGCTCGTGCGGTCGCGGCGCGCGCGGCCGCGCCGGGCCGACGTTGCGGGAGAGGCCGGACGGACGCCGAGCGCGCGTCCGTCGGCGCCGTCATTTGCGAGCGCCATGTTCGAGCGCGTCCTTCGCGTACTGGTCTGCATCGTCGAGCGTGCCGCGGATATCCGTCTGCGTGCCGGTGAACACCTGCTCGAGCGCGATGCCGAGGTTGTCGCCGATATCCGGCCACTGCGGCGTGCGCCAGATCGTCACCTGCGTGACCGGGTTCGTGTCGTTCAGCCCGGCCTGGATCTGCGGCGCGACGTGCTGCTTGAAGTACGGGCTCGCGATCGTGCTCGACCGGTTGTAGTCGCTGAACACGCCGTTGCGCAGCCGCGCCTGCTCCTGGTCCTTGCTGGTCGCCCACGCGATGAAGCGGCCGGCGGCCGTCCGCGTGCAGTCGTCCTTCGCACCGACCGCCGAGATCGCGAAGCCGTGGCCGTAGGCAGCCGACGGCAGCGGCGCGGGCGGGCGCGTGTAGCCGACCTTGCCGGCCACGCTCGACTTGCTCGCATCCTCCATCCAGTCCGCGAACGGCGTCGATTCGATCATGAACGCGACCTTGCCCGAACGGAACGCTTCGAGCGCGTTGCTCCAGTCGTAGGTCGCCGAGCCCGGCGGCGCGTACTTGAACAGGTCGCTGTAGAGCTGCGTGGCCTTCACGGCGCCCGGCGAGTTGAATGCGGGCTGGCCGCCCTTGTCGGTCCAGGCGCCGCCCATGCCGAGCATGAACGGCGACCAGCGCCACACGTTCATCCCGGAGCCGCGCTGGCCGCGTGCGACCCAGCCATACAGCTTCGGCGGCGCGTTGAGCTTCTTGATCGCGGCGACGAGCTGGTCGAGCGTCTTCGGTACCGGAATGTGCGCGGCGTCGAGCAGGTCGCGGCGATAGAACAGGAAGTCGCCGCCGCCGATCAGCGGCGCGAAGTACGCGACGCCGTTGTAGCTCGCGACCGCGCGGCGGCCGGGCAGGAAGTCGTCGTAGTCATATTCCTTCGGGTAGTACTTGAGGAGCGGCACGATCCAGTTGGCCGACGCGAATTCGGCGACGTTCGCCTCGTCGACGTAGTAGATCTGGTACGAGCCTGCGCCGGTCGACGCGTCGAGCCGCGATTTCGCGCGGCGGTCGTTTTCGCCGAAATAGCTGATCTCGACCTTGGTGCCGCTCTTCTTCTCGTAGTCGGCCAGCGACTTCTCCATGACCGACAGGCCGAGACTCTTCTGCGCGAGCACCCGAAGGGTCGGCACCTTGCAGACCTGCGCGGCCGCGACGCCCGGCAGACAGGCGCCGAGCAGCACGCCGGCTGCGACGATTCGCATCTTGTTCACCCGTGTCTCCTTGATTCTGCTTGTTCGAATGCCGTCGATGACGGCAGGAACAATGGTGTGACGGGGGCGATGCGATCACCACATCAAAAGAAAACGCGAACCGATACTTTTTGCTCAGGGTGGGTCGTGCGGTGCACAAAATGTGGTGGTGGGGCGTCCGGACGGCGGGGGAGGGCGGGGCAGTACGTTTTATCCGCCTGCCGGCCCGTGCAGCGTGTCGAGCGCGATCCGGTACACCCGCAGTGCGTTGTCATGCCAGATCGCGCGGCGCTCGGCGTCATCGAGTTGCGTCATCGCACGAGCGAACGTGCGCAGCAGCGCCGGATACGACACGCGCAGCCCGGCCACCGGAAAGTTGCTGGCGAACAGGCAGCGCTGCGCGCCGAAGATCGCGATCGCGTCGCGGATGATTCGTGCGTTGTCCGCTTCGTTCCACGCTGCATCGCGCAAGCCGAGTTCGGAGATCTTCACGACCACGCGCGGCGATGCGGCAAGCGCCTCCATGCCGCGCCGCCAATGTGCGAGCCCCGCATCCGAGCGATCCCACGGCAGCCCCGCATGTTCGAGCACGACGTCGACATCCGGTGCATCGGCGAGCATCGAAGCCGCCTCGCCGAGATGCCAGAACGGCACGCGCAGATCCCAGCTCAGGCCATGCGCGGCGAGGCGTGCCAGCGCGGCCGGCCAGCGCGGATCGCGCAGCGTGCCCGGCCCGTCGACGGACGCATCCGGCGCAGCCGCAGTGCGCGGCTTGAAGCGCACGCCGCGCACGCGTGGCCACGCGGCCTGCTCGGCAAGCCGCTCGTCCGCATCACTCGCGAGCAGGTCGACCCACGCGACGACCGCCGACGGCAACCCGTGCGACGCCGCGACCTCGTGCAGCCAGCGCGTTTCCGCCAGCGCCTCGTCGCGCGCCCGTTCGGCCTCGACGTGCACGCTCGCGACGATCGGCACACCCCGCGCCGCGTGCCGGAGATCGTCCACCCCGAAATCGCGGCACAGCGCCGCGTAGTCGCCGAACATGAAGCGCGCCGGATCGTAGCCCTCCTGCAGCCACGGATAGTGCGCGCCTGCATCGAGCCGCCACAGGTGGTGATGCGCATCGACGAGCGCATCCGGCATGCCGTCGAGCGGCGGCGCGTCGCGCATGTCAGCGTGCCCCGGTGAGCACGTACGACGCATCGGGCTCGCGCAGCGTCGCCAACGCACCGACGAAACGCCACGTATCGAGATCGAGCTCGCGCACGTAGTCGTCCTGGAACGACACGTATGCGGCGCGCCGCGACGGATGGAACGACAGCGCGGTCGGGTTCGCGGGCAGTGCGATGCGTTCGATCTCCTCGAGCTGTCGCGCATCGAACACGGAGATCGACTGCTCGCCCGAGTTGGTCAGCAGCAGCAGGTCGCGGCCGTCGGGTGCGCTCGTGCGGTAGATGCGGTTCGGATCGCTGCGCGTCTTCACGCGGCGCCCGCAGGTCATCGTTTCGGTGTCGATCTCGACCAGCGTGTCGTCGCCGCGATTCGCGACGAACAGCGTGCGCTCGTCGCTCGACAGCGCGTTGCCTTCGGGGCGCGGGCCGGGCATCACCGCGCGCGGCGCGACCGTCGCGTCGCGCGGTTGGAATTGCGTGACCGTATTCGACAGCAGGTGCACGCCGTACGCACGGGTTGCATCGCGCGTGAGCGTGACGAGGTGCGTCTTCACGCCGCCGGACGGCACGGCCATGTTCGGCACGGGCTGCTTGGTCGGCTCGTCGAACACGAGCAGCATGTCGTGCGCTTCGCTCATCGCGTACAGCCGGCCGTCGCGGTCGCTCGCCATCCCGTGCGGCCGGTAGTACGGCCACAGGTCGAGCATGCGCGTGTGCGTGCGTTCGACGAGATCGATTTCGGCGATCCGGTGATCGCCTTCATGGCCGCGCGACCACGCGGTCTCGATCCCGAAGATGCCGACGTACGCGAAGCGCTCGTTCACGTCGACGGTGAACTCGTGCGGGAAGTTCGGCAGCACGATGTGCTTGAGCGCGGTTTTCGTGTCGAGGTCGTAGAAGCTGAAAGTGTGGGCGCATTTCTGCACCAGCAACAGGATGTCGTTCATGGGGGTGTCTCCGTCAATGCGTCAGCAAGCCTGCGTATTCGTGTATCCGGTGTCAGTCCTCGCAGCGTTTCGGCAGCGTCAGCGCGAGCAGGCCGGCCACCGCGAGCGTGATCGCGAGGCTGTACACGCCGGCCGCCGCGCTCACGTGCTGGGTCAGCACGCCGACCGCATACGGGCCGCAGAAGCCGCCGAGATTGCCGAGCGCGTTGATCAGGCCGCGCGCGCTGCCGGCCGTCTCGATGCTGCAGAGCTTCGGCGGAATCGCCCAGAACACGCCGGCGGCCGCCTGCAGGAAGAAGCCGCAGCCGATCAGGAACGCGAACGATACGGCCATCGACGCATGCGTGAGCACCGACAGCGCGAGGCACGCGGCGAAGCCGACGAGCGGCAGCAGCACGAACAGTCGGCGCTTGCCGGTTCGGTCAGACAGATACGACGTGACGAACATGCCGATCACCATCGCGACATACGGGAGCATCGCGAGCAGGCCGATCTTGCCCATCCCGGTGTGCGTGAGGTTTTTCAGCAGGGTGGGCAACCACATCGTATAGCCGTAGATGCCGACCTGATAGCAGAAGTTGATGGCGATCAGCAGCCAGATCGTCGGGTTGCGCAGCAGCTCGCCGAACGACGCGGCCGCAGGCGTGCCGGCCGCGCGCTTGCGCTCCTGTTCTTCGCGCAGCGCGTCGAGGATGTAGGCCTTCTCGCGCGGCGACACCCAGCGCGCGGTCTCCGGGCCGTCGTCGGCGAACATCAGCCACACGACGAGGCACAGCAGCGACAGCGCGCCCGCGCTGAAGAACAGGTGATGCCAGTCGTACGCGGCGAGGATGAAGCCGGACAGCGGCGCGGTGATCATGCCGGCGAGCGGCACGAACATGATGACCATCGCATTCGCACGGCCGCGTTCGCGGTCGGGAAACCAGTGGCTGACCATCGTCAGCACGACGGGCAGCATCCCGCCTTCGGCCACGCCGAGCAGGAAGCGCAGCGTCAGCAGTTGCCACGTATGGGTGACGAGCCCGGTCAGCACCGACAGCACGGCCCAGCTCACGAGCGACCACGCGATGAAGGTCTTGCCGCTGCCGAGCGCCGCGCGCCGGCCGCCGGGAATCTGCAGGAACAGGTAGCCGAAGAAGAAGATGCCGCCGGCGAGGCCGGCCATCGTCGCGTCCATGCCGAGATCGGCGTTCATTCCGCCGGGCATCGCGAACGCGATGTTCACGCGGTCCATGTACGAAATGATGCAGGCGAGCAGCAGCGGCGGAATCACACGCAGCCAGCGGCGGCGCGGAATGGCTTCGCTGGCTTCGTAGGCCGGGGTGGCCGGGTTCAATAGGGTCATGGTGTCTCCAGTCTTGGTGGTGGGCGGCGGCGGTCTTCTGATGGACCGCTGTCACGCCGTGACGCGCCGATGTCGTACCGGCCGCCGATGCGCAACGCCCTGAGGCGTTGCACGGGTGAACCGATGTCGGGTGCCTCGCGCCTAGCGCCCCCAGCGCAGTACGAGCGGATCGAGCCGCCGCGCCGCGTCGAGCAAGCCGGCGCGCACCTGTGGATGCAGCTCGGGCCACGGCGCGCGCGGTGCGTCGCACGCGATCACGCCGCCTTCGCGCATCAGCGCCTTCGCGGTCAGGAAGCCCGACTGGCGGTTCTCGTAGTTGATCAACGGCAGCCAGCGCGCATACTGCTCGACGGCTTCGTCGCGCCGGCCGGCGAAATACGCGTCGGTGATTCGGCGAATTCCGTCCGGATAGCCGCCGCCCGTCATCGCGCCGGTCGCGCCGGCATCGAGATCGGCGAGCAGCGTGATGCCTTCCTCGCCGTCCCACGGCCCCTCGATCGCGTCGCCGCCGAGCGCGATCAGCTCGCGCAGCTTCGACGCGGCGCCGGCCGTCTCGATCTTGAAGTACGACACCGCGTCGATCTCGCGCGCGAGCGACGCGAGGAACTGTGCGGACAGCGCGACGCCACTGGCGGGCGCGTCCTGGATCATCAGCGGAATGTCGAGGCCGTCGGCAGCTTCGCGGAAGAACGCGCGCACCTGTGCCTCCGGCACGCGGAACGTCGCGCCGTGATACGGCGGCATCACCATCACCATCGCCGCGCCGAGTGCCTGCGCGCGCCGGTTGCGCTCCGCGCAGATGCGCGCGCTGAAGTGCGACGTCGTGACGATCACCGGCACGCGGCCCGCGACGTGTTCGAGCGTGACGCGCGTGATCAGGTCGCGTTCGTCGTCGCCGAGCGCGAACTGCTCGGAGTAGTTCGCGTGGATGCAGAGGCCTTGCGAGCCGGCATCGATCATGAATTCGAGGCAGCGGCGCTGGCCGTCGAGATCGAGCGCGCCGGTTGCGTCGAAAATCGTCGGCACAACCGGAAAGACGCCCTGGTAGCGTGCGTTCATGGCGGCCCTCACTCGACGATGTCGAACTGGTCGAGGAATTCGGTCTTCAGCGTGAGGCCGAGGCCCGGCACGTCGTCGCGCAGTTGCACGAAGCCGTTCTCGGCCACCGGCTCGCCGTCGAAGATGTAATAGAACAGCTCGTTGCCGACTTCGACGTCGAACATCGGGAAGTACTCGCTCATCGGCGACGCGAGCGTGCTCATCGTCAGGTGATAGTTGTGCATCTGGCCCGCGTGCGGAATCACCGGCACGCTGTACGCCTCGCATAGCGCGTTGATCTTGTGCGCCATCGTGATCCCGCCGACGCGGTTCGTGTCGTACTGGACGACCGACACGGCCTTGCGGTCCAGCAGCTGCTTGAAGCCATACAGCGAGAACTCGTGCTCGCCGCCGGAGATCGGAATGCGCGTGAGCTGGTTCAGCTCCGCGTAGCCGTCGATGTCGTCGGCGATCACCGGTTCTTCCAGCCAGCGCGGCTGGTATTTCTCGAGCTTCGGCAGGATGCGCTTCGCGTATTCGAGGTTCCAGCCCATGTAGCACTCGAGCATCAGGTCGTTGTCATAGCCGATCACCTCGCGGATCGCCGCGACCGACTTCAGGTTCTCCACCACGCCCTGCTGTCCGTGCGCGGGCCCGTAGCCGAAGCGCATCTTGAACGCGCGGAAGCCTTCCTTCAGGTAGCGCTGCGCTTCGTCCTGCATCTCCTTCAGGTCGGTGCGATAGAGCTTCGAGTAGTAGCAGGGGATCTTTTTCTTGGTGCGGCCGCCGAGCAGCTTGAACACGGGCTTGCCGACGCTCTTGCCGAGGATGTCCCAGATCGCGATGTCGACCGCCGAGATCGCCGCCATGCCGATGCCCTTGCGGCCCCACGCGTGGGTCGCGCGATACATCCGCTGGTTCAGGTATTCGTAGTCCCACGGATCCTGGCCGATCACGAGCGGCGCGAGGTACTGGTCGATGATCACCTTCGCGACATGCGGCGCGAGCGCGACGTTGCCGAGGCCGACGATGCCGTCGTCGGTCTCGACTTCGACGACCGTCCACGAATGGAAGCGGAACGTGCTCATCGTTTCCTGCGGCGCGTACAGCAGGTCCATCGCGTTCGAGCAGAAGTTGCCCTGGGGCGGGACGGTCTTGCCTTTCCACTGGAATACGCGGGCGCGGACGGAACGGATCTTCATCGGGTGTCTCCGGAGTTCGGTGTGATGTTGTCGTGTTGAGAAGCGGGCGGCCGGCGGGGCCGTCGGGTCAGGCGGAAACGGGCTGCGTACGGCGCGCGGCGCCCATCCGGCACGCGATCTGCAGCGCCTGCCAGGTGGCGCCGACGTCGGCCGAGCCGCGGCCCGCGATGTCGTACGCGGTGCCGTGCGCGGGCGTCGTGATCGGCACGGGCAGCCCGCCCTGCACGGTCACGCCGCGCGAGAAGCCGAGCAGCTTGATCGCGATCTGCCCCTGGTCGTGGTACATCGTGACGATTGCCTGGTAGTCGCCGGCCTGCGCCTTCAGGAAGATCGTGTCGGCGGGGAACGGGCCGTGGAACGGCGCATCGGTCGGCCAGTCGCGCGACTGCAGCCGGCGCACGGCCGGCTCGATGATGTCGACTTCCTCGCGGCCGCAGCTGCCGCCGTCGCCGCCGTGCGGGTTGAATGCGGCGATCGCCACCTTCGGCACGGCGACACCGTTCGCGAGCAGCGACCGGTAGATCAGTTCGGATGCCTGTTCGATCCGCTCGACGCTCAGGTAGCCCGGTGCATCCTTCAGCGGAATGTGCGACGAGATGCGCGCGGTCCACAGCTCGCCGAGCGTGTTGAATTCGCAGAAGTAGCCGGTCACGCCGAGCGCCTCGGCGAAGTGGTGCAGCTCGTCCTCGTGCTTCAGCCCGCCGAGCTTCATCGCGTACTTGTTCAGCGGTGCGAAGCAGATCGCGTCGATGTCGCCCGCCAGTGCGGCGTCGAGGCACAGGTCGAGCACGGTCAGCGTCGAGCGGCCGCCGGCCGCGCCGGGCTGCCCGACCGTGACGTCGGCCGGGTCGATCGTGTCGAGGGCGACGAACGCGGGACGTTCGGTCGACGGCCGGCCGCGCGCGGCGGCGAGCGACGCGACGGGTTCGACGTCGACCGTCACGCCAGCGACGCGCTGGCCGGCTTCCCACAGCCAGCGATCGCCGATCAGCACGAGGTTCGCGCGGGAAGTTGCGTCGGGGCGGGCGAGCAGTTTCGCGATCAGCTCGGCGCCGATGCCGGCGGGGTCGCCGAGCGTCAGCGCGACGACGGGCAGGGCGGCGGGCGAGGGGGTGTTCATGGGGTGTCTCCGGTGGCGGCGCGTGGCCGTTTGTCTATCGGGTTCATGCTAGGTAGACGGAATGAGTCGGTAAATTGAAAACTCTTGATGAATCGATAACCTGGAGTAATCAAAGATGGGCTCGATCGACCGACGAGACTCGACGCCGCAGTTGCTGAACCGGCTGCGCATGCGGCAGATCGCGCTGCTGCTGGCCGTGCACGAATGCTCGACGCTGCGCGCGGCAGCCGACCAGATGGGCCTTACGCAGCCGGCCGCGACGAAGATGCTGGCCGAGCTGGAGAGCGCGCTCGGGCAGCGGCTGTTCGATCGCGTCGGGCGCGGGCTCGTGCTGAATCCGGCCGGCGAGCGCGTGCTCGGCTATTTCCGCGGGATTCGCGGCAGTGTCGAGGCGCTGAACCGCGAGCTCGGCGAGTTGCAGCTCGGCAGCGCGGGGCGGTTGGCGATCGGCAGCATCATGGCGGCGTCGCCGGGGCGGCTTACCGAGGCGCTGGTGCAGTTGAAGGCGCGTTATCCGCTGCTGGCGATCGACATCGCGGTGGATACGAGCGACCGGCTGATGCCGCAGCTTCTTGAAGGCGTGCTGGAAGTGGTGATCGGGCGTCACGTCGGGACCGATTGCGACTTCCGCGTGGTGGACGACGAGGCGCTCGCGATCATCGCGGGCCGTGACCATCCGCTCGCGGGCGCGGGGCCCGTGGCGTTCGACGCGCTGCTCGATTACACGTGGATCCTGCAGCCGGCCGGCAGCCCGGCGCGCGAGGTCGTCGAGCGCGAGTTCAACGCGCGGCACCAGCCGATGCCGCGCGGGCTGGTCGAAACCGGGTCGATCCTGACCACGATGAACCTCGTCGACCGTTCGCCGATGCTCGGCGTGATTCCGCTGACGGTGGCGCAGCGCAATGCGGAGCACGGGCTCGTCGCGATCATCGATTACACGCTCGAACAGAAGCTGCCGTCGTACGGCAGCCTCGTGCGGCGCGACCGGCCGCTGAGCATCCCCGCGCAGCAGTTTCTTGCGCTGTTTCATCGGGAAGGAGCCGGGGATGATGACGGCGCTTGATGACGCGGTTTGCCAGCCGAGGCGGCCGAGCCAGCCGCGCCGGCCGCGCTGGCCGAACCAGCCACGGTGGCCGAATCTGCCGAGCAAGCCGAATCAGCCAAGCCGGCCAAATCGGCCGAGCCAGCCGAACCAGCCGAGTCAGCCGAATCAGCCGAATCAGCCGGAACAGCCGGAACAGCCGGAACAGCCAAGCTAACCGAGCTAACCGAGCCGGCTGAGCAAGCCGATCCGGCCGAGCCGACCGAGCCCGTCATGCACCACCATCGCGGACCGCAGTGAAGCGCGATGGTCCCCCCGGCGAGACGGATAAGTCAGGCGACCCCGAAGCGAACGGCCTCAGCGCGCCGACGGCGCCGCAGGCGCGTCAACGAGCGCCGCCATCGATTCCGACAGCGTGCGATCCGGGCGAATCCGCAGTGCGGCGACGATGCCGATCAGCAGCATCGCGACCGAGCCGATGAACGGCACGGTCCAGCTCCCCGTGCGATCGACGAGATAGCCGAACAGGATCGGCGACAGGATCCCCGAGATCGCGGAGCCCGCGTTCATCATTCCGCTCGCGATGCCGGCGTGGGTCGGCGCGATGTCGCTCGGCACGGCCCAGATTGGCCCGATCGTCAGTTCGAGGCACAGGAACGAGCCCGACAGGCACAGCGCGACGCCGGCCGTCGAATGCACGATCGCGAGCGGCAGCAGGCACGCGAGCGCACCGACGAAGCTCGCGACGATCACGCTCTGCCGCGACAGCGCGAGGTTGCCGGTCTTCCGGTAGATCCGGTCGCACAGCCAGCCGCCGAGCGTGTCGCCTACTACGCCCGCGAAGAACACGCCGGACGCGAACAGCGCGGTCGACTTCAGGTTCAGGCCCTGGCCGTTCAGGAAGAACGTCGGCAGCCACGTGAAGAACAGCCACGCGGTCCAGCCGTAGCAGAAGTAGACGAAGATGGTCGGCGCCATCCGGCGGAACAGCGGCCCCCACGGCGTCGGGCCGGCGGGCGGCGCGGGGCGGGCAGCGCGCCGCCGATCGTTGCCCGCTTCGTCGCCGAGCGGATGTTCGCGGAAGCCGACGATCCACCATGCGAGCCACGCCAGCGTGACCGCGCCGATCACGAAGAACGCCGCGCGCCACGACAGCCAGGTCATCAACGCGGCGACGATCGGCGGCGTGACCGCGTTGCCGAGCCGCGAGAACGAATGCGTGAAGCCCTGCACGACGCCGCGCCGCTCGCGCGGGAACCAGTGGGTGATCGCGCGGGCCTGGGCGGGCAGCGTCGCGCCTTCGCCGATGCCGAGCAGCAGGCGCGCGGCGAACAGCAGCCCGAGGCTGTGCACGAACCCGGTGGCGAAGGTCGACACGACCCAGATCAGCCCGCAGCCGATCAGCGTCATGCGGGCGCCGAACCGGTCGGCGATCCAGCCGCCGCCGATCTGGCAGATTGCATACGAATACGCGAACGCGGAGAATGCGACGCCAAGTTCGGTGTTCGACAGGCCGAGCTCGGCCTTGATCGCGCCGGCCGCGGTCGCGAGGTTGACGCGGTCGACGTAGAGGATGAACGAAAGCGCGCACAGCAGCCACAGCGTGTGGCGCCGTTGACGGTGGTCGTTAGGCATGTGTCTCACTCCATTCTCGTGCGCGGCGTGGCAAGGACGCCGCGTTCACTGGCCGGGCCAGCATCGCGCGGCGGCGGAGACACTGTCCAATGAATCTTTGGGATCAATCGATAACCCCAGGTATTCATTCCCGTTTCAGCGGCATCATCAGCATCGGTCGTACCCGACGCAATGGAACACCACAGGTGAAGAATTGACCGACGACGAAGAACTTTCACTCCGCCGCGAGAGCCGCTTCTGGGAGCTGCCGCCGGTGAAATGGTGGATCCGTGGGCATGGCCGCGACGGCTATTCGTTCCGTCTGCTGCTGTGGCCGCCGGTGATCGTGTTCGTGCTCGAATTCGTCTGCGTGCTGTTCGACGCGCTGTACACCGGCATCGGCATCAGCGCCGTCGCGACGCTGTTCCTCGGCTTTGCCGGGTACTACGGCGCGCAGCGCGAGTGGCTGGTGCCCGCCGCGACCACGCGCGCGCTCGTGAAGGCACGCATGAAGAAGGCCTCCGAACGGTTCTCGTCGCTCGGCGTGGGCGCGACCGTGCTCGCGATGTTCGTCGCGGCGACCTCGCTGTCGCTCGTGATGTCGGGTCAGCCGGTGCTGGACACTGCGTCGAAGGACGCCGTGTCGATCTTCATCGCGCTGGTGTTCCTGCCGGTGTATGTGTCCGGCGCGGTGCGCAAGCTGGCGATCGCGCGGATCGAGGAACTGGAGGCGCTGCGCAACGCGACCGTCGGCACCCGCCTGAAATTCGACCGCGCCGGCGCGGTGCGCGCGGTCGTCGTGCAGGGCGCGGCGGGGAAAGGAACCGTGTCCGTGCGGGAGTACACGGTGCTCGGGTTCAACCCGCCGCTCGAACAGGTCGGGCGCGAACCGGGCGCGTGACGGTTGAAGGTGACGTAAAGGCGTCGAGAATCCGGCGTCTCAAGCCGGAAAGCGCGCGTTGTCCGGCGCCGGCGCGAGATTGTCGGGCCACTGCACTTCGAACCGCGTGCCGCCCGCGCCGGTCGGCACGCAGACGGCTTCGCCGTGGTGCGCATGGGCGATCGCCGCGACGACGGCGAGCCCGAGGCCGCTGCCGCCGGGCTGCGACTCGTCGACGCGACGGAAGGCCTTGAACACGTGCGGCGCGAAATCGGCCGGGATGCCGGGGCCGTCGTCTTCGACGCGCAGCCGGCACATGCCTGCTTCGATGCGCGTCTGGATCCGGATCGTGCCGGGCACCGCGTGGCGGCGCGCGTTTTCCAGCAGCGCGAGCAGCGCCTGACGGATGCGCACCGGGTCGCAGCGCATGCGCCGCGGGTCGAGATCGAGCACCGGGTGCTGGCCGGCGGCCTGCAGCGCATGCGCGAACACGTCGACCACGGCGCGCACGTCGGCGGCAAGGTCGGTGTCGCGGATCTCGATGCTCAGATGGCCGCCATCCGCGAGGCTGACCACGCGCAGATCCTCGATCAGCCGTGTCAGCCCTTCGACCTGCGTGAGCAGGCTGCGGAACTGCGCTTCGTCGGGCTTGAACACGCCTTCGGCGAGCCCCTGCAGGCGCCCGCGCAGTACCGTGACAGGCGTGCGCAGCTCGTGCGCGATCGCCGCGTTCCAGATTGCCTGTTCGTTGGTCACGCGCTGCAGCTCGTCGGCGAGTGCGTTGAATTGGTCGGCGAGCAGCGCGGCTTCATGCAGCGAGCGGTCGCCTGCCACGGCACGCGCGTCGAGATCGCCGCGCGCGACGCGGCGAATGCTGTCCGTGACCGAATTGAGGGGCACGAGGATGCGGCGCGCGAGATTGACGGCGACCGCGACCGACAGCACGAGGCCGACCGACGTGGTCGCGATCAGCCACAGCCATTCCGGTGCGGTCGGCAGCAAGTTCTTCGTGTTGAAATGCGCGGGCCAGTAGTTGAACGCGACGTAATAGAAGATGGTGGCGGTGAGCACCATCAGCAGCGTCACGCCGAATACCATCCCGGCCATCGTCAGCGCGATCTGCCGGCTCAGGCCATCGAGCTTCACGTCAACTCCAGAGCTTGTAGCCGACGCCGCGCACGCTGACGGGCACGCCCTGCACGCCGAGGTCGTCCAGCTTCTTGCGCAGCTTGCTGACGTGGCTGTCCACCGTGCGCTCCAGCGCGTCGCCTTCCGGCAGGCAGGTGGCCATCAGCTCGGCGCGGCTGAACACGCGCCGCGGCGCGCGCGCGAGCTGCGCGAGCAGCTTGAACTCGGTGAGCGTCAGCACGAGCGTGTGCCGTTCGCCGCCCGCTTCGAGCGTGGCTTCGTGGTGTTCGAGGTCGATCTCGAACGGCGCGACCCGCAGCACGCGCTGCTCTTCCTGGCGGGAGCCGGCCATCGAACGGCGCAGCACCGCCTGCGCACGCGCGACGACTTCGGCGGGATTGAACGGCTTCACCACGTAATCGTCGGCGCCGATGCGCAGGCCCGTGAGCTTGTCGATGTCCTGGTCGAGCGCGGTCAGCATGATCACGGGCGTGTCGCCGCGATGACGGATTTCGGCGAGCACCTTCCAGCCGTCGACGTGCGGCATCTGCACGTCGAGCAGCACGAGGTCGGGCTTGAGCTGCAGGTGCAGTTCCAGCGCGCGGCGGCCGTCGGCCGCGTGCACTGTGCGCAGGCCGCCGCGCGCGAGATAGGCGGTCAGGATCTCGGCGATCTCGGGTTCGTCTTCGGCGATGAGGACGAGCGCCTGGGCGTCCTGGCCGGCGCTGGAAGGGGGCGGGAGATCAGGCTGGGCCATACGTGTGAGAGTCCATCGGGGTTTCCATCGAGTCGCCATACTACCGCATGGGAAACGCCGTCGAGCAGAGGTCGGGCGGCGGTTATCGCGTGTCGAGCGCGGTGGGCAACGGCGGGCGCGGAGGCTGGGTGCAAGCGGGCTGCGGTGCGTTCCGGAAGCGTAATGCCTGAGGAATGCCGTTCGCCCTAAAATCGAGTTTCCTGTCTCCAGCGGCCATCCGATGCTGATGCTCACCCTTCACCCGCTTTCCGGCGAGTCGGCCAGCGACCGTGCCGACGTCTGGCGTGTCTTCACCGAAGCGCCTTCGTACGCGCAATGCGTCGAAGGCCGTTTGCCGACGGAGGCAGACGTCGACGATTTTTTCGATGGCAAGCCTGCCGCCAAGGCGGCGGCCGACAAATCGGTGTTCGGGTTGTGCGTCGACCAGCACATGATCGGCTGCGCGGATGTCATCCGGGCCTATCCGGACGACGACTGCCTGTGGATCGGTCTGCTGTTGCTCTCGGAAGCGCATCAGCGACGCGGTTACGGCAAGGCCGCGTTGGGGCTGCTCCTCGACATGGGGAGGAAGTGGGGCTACCGCATCGCACAACTGGGCGTCATCTCGACCAATCCTCGCGCCCAGGCCTTCTGGCAGCGCGAAGGCTTCGACGAGATTCGTCGCACGGTGAATCCGAGGTTTTCCGGCGACGTGATCGTCATGCAGCGCACGATCGGGTAGCACACCGCTTCCCGATCCGTAGAAACGGAAGCCGCCGCAACTCACCTATGAATAGTCGAAATACTGCGCGACACCGTGCCTTCATGCCCGGGAATCGACTGCCGGCCATCCCGGTGCGGGGATGGGCACGTTCCGGTATGGCCGGCAGCGATTGTTTCATACGGGCCTCTGCGTGCCCGGCTGGCGCGCTGTTGCCTCAGATCTGACCCATCAGCACCAGTATCACGACGATGACGACGACCAGCCCGACGGTGCTCGAGGGCCAATAGCCCCAACTTCGGCTGTGGGGCCATGCAGGAAATGCACCGATGAGTATAAGAATCAGAATGATGATAAGGATCGTACCGAGCATCGCACCCCTCCTGGAATGGATTGGACTTCGCGGTTCTCCCGCCGAGAGCGATGGGAGCAATGCTTGTGCCGCGAGGGCGCGCGCCGAGAAACGGCAAGGCCCGGAGCGGGGTGGATTCACGAAGTGAATACCCCGGGATTCAGAAAATAAAGTTTAAAAATGCGTCCTCGCCCCCTATGCTGAATCCTTCTGATCTGGCGGGCATGCGATGGCTGAACTTTTTCTGGTACGGCACGGGCAGGCGTCCTTCGGCACGGACGACTACGACCGATTGTCCGCGGCGGGCAAGCAGCAGGGCGTCTGGCTCGGCGAATACTTCGCGCAGCAAGCACTCACATTCGACCGCGTGATCTGCGGCACGCTGAACCGCCACGCGCAGACGGTCGACGCGATCCTGCGCGGGATGGGCCGCGAAGGCGCGCCGGTCGACCGCCACCCGGGCCTGAACGAATACGACTTCCACGGGCTGTTCGCGGCCGCCGCGCACGATTACCCCGACATCGCCCGCCTCGCGGCCGGCTCGATGAAGGAGCATTTCCGTGCGCTCCGGCAGGTGCTGCAGCTCTGGTCGGAAGACAAGCTCGGCGATGCGGCGCCCGAGACCTGGGCGCATTTCCAGCAGCGCGTGGCCGAGGCCCGCGCGGCCATCCGCCACGGCGGCGGCCGGCGCGTGCTGGCGGTGAGCTCCGGCGGCCCGATCGCGGTCACCGTGCAGCAGGTGCTGGCCGCCCCGCCGTCGAGCGCGATCGCGCTGAACCTGCAGATCCGCAACAGCAGTCTTTCGCAGTTTTTCTTCAACGCCGATGCGATCCACCTCGCGTCGTTCAACGGCATCCCGCATCTGGAGGATCCCGAACGACACGCGCTGCGAACCTACGGCTGACCCACGAACGATCGCGACGATGACGAACCCTACCCAGCAACTCGACGTAGCCCGCCTCACGCGCTATCTGGAAGCGCACGTGCCGGGCTTCGAAGGCCCGGTCGACATGGAGAAGTTTGCCGGCGGCCAGTCGAATCCGACTTTCCTGCTGCACGCGAAGAGCGGCCGCTACGTGCTGCGCCGCCAGCCGCCGGGCGAACTGTTGAAGTCCGCCCATGCGGTCGACCGCGAATTCCGCGTGCTCACCGCGCTGTCGGGCACCGCGGTGCCGGTCGCGCGTCCGTATCACCTCTGCGAAGACCGCGACGTGATCGGCAGCATGTTCTACGTGATGAGCTACGAAGACGGCCGGATCTTCTGGGACCCGGCGTTGCCCGAACTGCCGAAGGCCGACCGCGCCGCATGCTACGACGCGTTGCTGCAGACGATGGCCGCGTTGCACGACGTCGATGTCGAGGCAGTGGGCCTCGCCGACTACGGCCGCCCCGGCAATTACTTCGAGCGTCAGATCGGCGTGTGGACGAAGCAGTACCGCGCGGCGGAAACCGAGCGCCTCGACGCGATGGAAACGCTGATCGACTGGCTGCCGAAGGCGTGCCCGGAGGACACGGGCCGGCCGACGCTGGTGCATGGCGATTTCCGGATCGACAACCTGATGTTCGCGCGCGACAGCTATCGCGTGCAGGCCGTGCTCGACTGGGAACTGTCGACGCTCGGCAACCCGCTCGCCGATCTCGCGTATCTCTGCATGTGCCTGCGGCTGCCGTCCGGCGGGCAGGTGCGCGGGCTCGCGGGCCAGGATCGCGCCGAACTCGGCGTGCCGGACGAAGCTGCGATCGTCGCGCGCTATTGCGAACTGCGCGGCATCGAGCCGATCCGCGACTGGCACTTCTATCTCGCGTTCAGTTTCTTCCGGCTCGCATCGATCGCACAGGGCGTGAAGGCGCGCGCGCTGCAGGGCAATGCGTCGAGCGAGCAGGCGCTGCGCGTCGGCGCGATGGCCGGGCGGCTCGCCGAACTGGCCGTCGGCGTGATCGACGCGCATCGCTGAAGCCGTCGCGCAGGACAACATATCAATGGAGGAGCACAGCAACATGGCAACGAATCTGTTCGACCTGACGGGCAAGATCGCACTCGTGACGGGCGCGAGCCGCGGCATCGGCGAGGAAATCGCGAAACTGCTCGCGCAGCAGGGCGCGCACGTGATCGTGTCGAGCCGCAAGCTCGACGACTGCCAGGCCGTGGCCGACGAGATCGTCGCGGCAGGCGGCCGCGCCGAGGCGCTGGCCTGCCACGTCGGGCGTCTGGAAGACATCGCCGCGACGTTCGAGCACATCCGAGGCAAGCACGGCCGCCTCGACATCCTCGTGAACAACGCGGCCGCGAACCCGTATTTCGGGCACATCCTCGATACCGACCTCGCCGCGTACGAGAAGACGGTCGAGGTGAACATCCGCGGCTACTTCTTCATGTCGGTCGAGGCCGGCAAGCTGATGAAGGCGAACGGCGGCGGCGCGATCGTCAACACGGCGTCGGTGAACGCGCTGCAGCCGGGCGACCGGCAGGGCATCTACTCGATCACGAAGGCCGCGGTCGTCAACATGACGAAGGCGTTCGCGAAGGAATGCGGGCCGCTCGGCATCCGCGTGAACGCGCTGCTGCCGGGTCTCACGAAGACGAAGTTCGCGGGCGCGCTGTTCGCCGACAAAGCGATCTACGAGACCTGGATGGGGAAGATCCCGCTGCGCCGCCATGCGGAGCCGCGCGAAATGGCCGGCACCGTGCTGTATCTGGTGTCGGACGCGGCGAGCTACACGAACGGCGAATGCATCGTCGTCGACGGCGGCCTGACGATCTGAGCGCGCGATGAAGATCGACAGCTACGCAGGGCAAGCCGTGATGATCACCGGCGCCGCGAGCGGCTTCGGCGCGTTGCTCGCGAGCGAGCTGGCCGCGATGGGCGCGCGCGTCGCGCTCGGCGACCTGAACGGCGACGCGCTCGAACGCGTGGCCGCGCCGCTGCGCGCGGCCGGCGCCGACGTGATCGCGCAACGCTGCGACGTGCGCGTCGAGGCGGAGGTTGCATCGCTGGTACAGGCGGCGGCCGAGCGTTTCGGCCGGCTCGACGTCGGCATCAACAACGCGGGCATCGCACCGCCGATGAAGGCGCTGATCGACACCGACGAAGCCGATCTCGACCTGAGCTTCGCGGTGAACGCGAAGGGCGTGTTCTTCGGGATGAAGCACCAGATCCGCCAGATGCTCGCGCAGCGCTCGGGCGTGATCCTGAACGTCGCGTCGATGGCCGGGCTCGGCGGCGCGCCGAAGCTGGCGGCCTACGCGGCGTCCAAGCATGCGGTGGTCGGGCTCACGAAGACGGCGGCCATCGAATACGCGCGCCACGGCATTCGCGTGAATGCGGTGTGCCCGTTCTACAGCACGACGCCGATGGTCACCGACAGCGATATCGGCGACCGCCAGGATTTTCTTGCGCAGGGCTCGCCGATGAAGCGGCTCGGCCGGCCCGAGGAAATCGTCGCGACGATGCTGACGCTGTGCGCGAAGGAAAACACGTATCTGACCGGGCAGGCCGTCGCCGTCGACGGCGGTGTCTCGGCCTTCTGACCGAATCGAACGAACGGAATCGAGGAGTCGATCATGGACTTTGGCTACACCCCGAAAGTGGAAGAACTGCGCAGCCGCGTGCGCGCATTCATGGACGCGCACATCGTGCCGCGCATTCGCCAATGGAACGAGGAAGTGCATGCGGGCCAGTATCCCGTGTCGTTCATGGAGGAACTGAAGGCGCGTGCGAAGGCGGAAGGGCTGTGGAACCTGTTCCTGCCGCACCTGAAGGACGACGAGCCCGGCATGGGCCTGACGAACCTCGAATACGCGCCGCTCGCCGAGATCATGGGGCG